>SVQN01000066.1 GCA_015065295.1 Oscillospiraceae bacterium | reverse complement strand
CGGCTTGAGGGCAGAGGTGGCTGCGGAGACATAGTTGAAGGTCTTCTTGTCGTAAACACCGTTGTACGCGGCTTCAAACGTGCCGCCCCACGGGAAGTCAACCGCCCAGTCGTAATATTTGGTGGAAAGGGCGATTTTCAGCATATCAACGGAATCTTCGTCGCGCACGAGCTTGGAGGTCAGGAGAACATCATACAGTGCGGTATTGACGGTATCGGTGGAGAATGCGCTGAGCGTTTCGATACAGGTACCGACAAATTCGCGGTCACTGACGGTCAGCGGAGAGCAGAGCGCGGTTGCGGCAAAGTTGGAAATGTAGTGGCCGTATTCTTCCTGGGTTTCGTCATATTTCGGCATGGTTACGATACCGAAGTCGTCGGGCATATCACGGTACTGGTTGATGAAGCCGAGCGCAATGCAGTACGAGGACGCAAGTCCGGATTTGAATGCCGGGGAGAGCTGCGTGTCGTCGCTGATGGAGTAGGTCATTCCTTCTTCTACAGTGTAGTGATACAGACGTTCGACGACGCTGACCTGACGTTCGGAGAGGGTGTCGATTTCAAGGGTTTTGTCTTCGTTTATGGTGATGGAGCGTTCGCGGCAGCCGTAGACCCAGTGCTTGATTTTGTCGTGATTTTCAAGATGAGCAACGATGTCGGTGCCGATTTCCATTTTGCCGTCGCCGTTGACATCCTGTTCGGCAGCTTTGGTCATCGTGCAGAACTTGTCAAGCGTCCATTCGCCTTCACGGACAGTATCATAGGGAAGCGGCTGTCCCGCATTGGTGACAAGATCCTTATTGAAGAAAATGACGTGAACAGCGTAGTCATCGAGAAGCATATAGTCCCCGGTGAGCCAATAGAGCTTTTCGCCGAAGAGCGTGAAAGTTTCGACGGAGTTCTGGTCGTACCACGGAGAAGATGTGTCAATGGTGGGGAATTTCTTAAGGTTCGCAAGCTCGTTGTTCTGGAGCGTGCTGCCGAGGTTGCTGAGGGACTGAAGAGCGACATCGAAATCGTCGGAAGCGGCGGTCACGGCCTGCTTGATGCGGGTTGCCATATCGCCGGTCGTGGTCACAAGGTCAGGAACGAGCGTGATATTGAGGAGTTCGGAGGCCTTCGCGTTGCGGTCATAAATGGCATCGTTGATGATTTCGCCGTTATATTCATCTGCCCAGACTTCCATAAAGGTATTGGAAATATTGCTGGCGAAGTGACCGCCGATGCCGAATCCAAGGATGCGGAACTCACGCCCTTCGTAATTCTGATCGCCGAATTTGTCAGTAATCATGGAAACAGGGGTCACTTCGGTTTCTTCGACAACGGTTTCTTCGGTATCCGCGGAGGGCTGAGTCTGAGAGACAGCGGAGGCGGTTTCCTCCGGCGTGTTGACGGTACTGTTTCCGCAGGACGTCATTCCTGCGAGAAGAGCTGCGAGCAGGAGCCATGCAGTCGTTTTTTTCATTTTTGTATGTCCCTTTCTGATAAAGTTTACAGGATTCCATGAATCGTCCTGAAATCTCTGGAAATTCTATCGTTATTATAGCATGAAGCCGGTGTGATTGTCAATAATACATAACTGCAATTCGCGGGAATCAGTGATTTCCGGCAAGATAACGACAGTTGACAATCTTTTCCACAAGAGAATTGCGGTTGTAGAAATAGTGATTCGACGATTCGTAGCCGATGGTCGGGTTGTGCGCGGCGATGGCGGCGGTGCGGAAGGCGATGGATTCCTCTTCACGGAGAATCTCCGGAATGGTCAGTCCCGTTTCGTAATCGCGTCCGTCGCGGAGAATGACGTAGGCGCATTGCAGATACATCGAACGGAAATGGCAGCCGCAGGCTTCCGCGCAGTCGATGAGTTCCTTCAGTTTGCTGGACAGTTCCCGGTTGGCTGTGGCTTCACGGAGGACGGCCAGTCCGTCATTCCACCCGTCAGAGAGCTTTTTCAGCTGGGAAACGTAGGTTTCCGGCGGGAAAATTCCGCGCCATCCGTCCATGTGGTCGTACGGATAGCCGACCATGGTGGACGTGAATCCGGTCGGAGATTCGTGAAGCAGGTTGGCGGGAGCGTAGTGCTGGGGACCGTTGTAGGCACAGCTGATGTGGAACGGATATTCGTCGAACGCTTCGCTGAACAAATGGAACGCTTCCGTCAGTCTGTCGGGATCGGCATCGGGGAAGATGGTTCTGTACAGGTCGGGAAGTTCGGGAATCTCGCCGCCGTAGAACGCCGACAGAATTTCCAGCGTGGGCGACGGATAGCCGCCGAGCGTCCATGACAGCATCAGTCCGTCCGGAGCGTTTTCGCCCGCTTCAACGAGTCCGCGGATATGGCGGTACGGCTTTTCAAACGCGGGAATGTACGGAACGGCCGCCAGTTCCCAGGTGTTGTTGACCTGCATTTTGGCGTAGCCGCGCAGACTGTTCGCGTGGGCGTGTTTCCATGTGGACAGGGCATATTCGCCCGGTCCTTCGATGGAAATGGAGTAGTCGAGGACTTCGGTGACGGTTTCGCCGATCACTTTCTGCTTGGCCTGTTCGCTGACGCCCATGACGGCAACGCCGTCCGGAAGATGTTCGATCACCTTCGGCATATTCTCCGGCAGCCAGCCCCAGCTCCACGCAATAACCTTCACGGAATCCGATACGGACGACGCACCTTCGCGGACAAGCCGGTTGACCAGCGCGAACATTTCGGCGGGGGAGATGTCCGCACATTTCGGGCATTTCGGCGTTCCCTGCGCGTGACTGCGGCAGTTGGTCAGGTTTTCGGAGGCGGTGATGGTGAAGAATCCGCCGAGCAGGGGGACGTTCCGGACGAGTTCGGCGACACCGTTTTTCAGGTAATCGCGTACCGCCGGTTCACTGAGACAGAGCGTACCGTAGGCACCGTTCTGCCATCCCAGAAGTTCCGGATGCTTCTCAAAGAACGACATCGGCATGGAGCGCGGTTCGTTGAAGTAGACGAACAACTTCAGGCCGTACTTCGCCAGTTTTTCGGTGAGATAGCGCATTCCGCGCTGACGTTCCCCGTATCCTTCGGAAAACTCCGGCGCAAACGGGAAATTCACCATATTATAAAGAACGATGTGTGTCCACACGCCGGTCACGCCGGTGTTCCGGTAGGCTTCCAGCAGTTCATCCGGGAAGGATGCGTCGATCAGCGCGCGGTCGCGGAACGTATCGCCGTAGAGGGCACAGTAGCTGTAACAGTAGCGTTCTTCAAATTTCGGCTGTCCGACGGGGATTCCGGACGCACTGTGCAGGGCAAACATGGGGGCGAACTCGAACGGCTGTACGGTCACGGGCGGCAGTGCGGCTTCGGTTTCGGTGACAACCGCACAGATTTCGGCGGTACGGCGGCGTTCGTCTTCCGTCAGCGGACGGACACGGAAGTCGGGAACCGCCGGTTTGAAATGCCCCAGTTTGACTTCCAGAAAATCATCCTCGCGGAGAATGAACGCGAGATGTTCGGGCGTCCATTCCAGAAGATCGCATAAGGCATCGTAGTCGAGCAGATGCCAGTTCGCGCGGATGATGGTGATGTACCCCTTGGTCAACCAGTCGGGAGAGACGGCCGGTTCGGCGGGAAGACCGAGATCGGAGGCAAGGCGGCGGACAGTTTCGGGATCGGTTCCGATCACGCGGGCGATCCGTTCGGCGGGAACGAGTCCCCAGTTCCGGAAAATCACGCACTGGAACGGTGCGGGAAAATGCGGGACGGCAAGGCATTTATCCTCACGGAGCGGAGGAAGCGGAATATTCATGAGAGACCTCCTGAAGGTTTTTCTTCATTATATCATGCTTTTTAGGAATATTGCAATAAAAAACGCAGGGATTCTCCGAGAAAAACTTGCGGGATTGATGAATTTATGTTATAATACAGAAAAAAGCATGGAGGACATACCATGACACAGAAAGATATACAGATCGTCCGCGAACTGGCGAAGCGGTACATGGAAATGGCGACGTCGGAAAAACAGCGGAAGATGAATCAGCGGATGAAGGACACCAACGACCTCAAGCTCGTCCGTCCGCCGCTGCTGATCGACGAAATTCCGTGGTATCAGATGAACATTGACGACGAACTGACGTGCGTCTGTGAGGACGGACGTGCGCGCGGCGTGGAATACGGCTTCCGCATTGCGCTGTACCGCTGGAAGCATTTCCGCGCGGACACGCTGTTCGAACCGTTCTGGCGCGTCCGGATGTCGTACGATTCCACCGGAAACGGCCTTGCGCGGAAGGAAGAGATTCTCCGCACCGACGATTACAACAACATCGTATCCCACGATTATTACGACGTTCTGGAAAACGAAGAAGATTTCGACCGGATGTTCCATATGCCGGAATTCACGCTCCGTCCCGACCGGGATGAGGCGAACATGAATTTCTACACCGACCTTTTCGGCGATGTGATGCCCGTGAAGCTGTGCGGGCACGATTACCTCTATTTCCCGCCGTGGGACGATATTTCGACGCTGCGCGGCGTGGAACCGATCCTGGTTGATATGTACGACCGTCCGGAATATCTGCATAAAATTATGCGGTGTCTCACCGACGCGGCGGCGGCACGTCTCGACTTCATCGAACAGAATTCCCACGTTGACCCGACCTCCTGCAATCTCCACTGCACGCCCGGCTACATTTCCGGACTGGCGGAAGACGGCTGGAAGGCAACGTGGTTCCGAGGAATGGCACAGATGTTCTCGACCGTTTCCCCGGCGATGCACAAGGAATTCGAGATTGACTACATCAAGCCCCTCGCCGAACGGTTTGCCTATACCTATTACGGCTGCTGCGAACCGCTCGACAACAAGTTCGACGTGATTACGGAAATTCCCAACCTCCGCAAGGTCGGCGTATCTCCGTGGGCGGACATCGAAGTCTGCGGCGAACGCATCGGCGGCAAGTATGTCTATTCGAGAAAGCCCAATCCGGCAAACGTGGCAATCAGCACCGATCCGGACGTGATCCGGAAGGAAATCGAAGACACGGTCAAGGTCTGCCAGAAGTACGGCTGTCCGTGCGACTTCACGCTGAAGGACATCAGCACCGTTTCCGGAAAGCCGGAAAATCTGATCGTATGGGCGAAGACTGCCAGCGAAGTGCTGGATCAGTATTACGGTGAATAATTTTACGACAGGAGAAATAGAATGAAACTCAATTTCGGAAGCCTCAGACGCAGTCAGCCCGACCCGTTCATTTTTGAGGATGACGGCAAATATTACCTCTATGTGACCGCCGGAAAGGGCACGGAAGCCTACTCCGCAGACGATCCGTTCGGCGAATGGACATTCGAAGGCGTGGTCTGTTCCATCGGTACGCATCACAATTACTGGGCACCCAGCGTTATCAAAATCGGCGACTGGTACTACATCTACGTTTCCTGCGAAGATGAGGGAATGTTCCAGTACCTGCACGTTGCCCGCGCAAAGTCTCCGCTCGGTCCCTTTGAAGACGCAAAATGCCTGTTCGACAAGTTTTCCATCGACTCCCACGTTGTACAGACAGAAGCAGGTCTGTTCCTCTGGTACGCGGAAGACAATACGGACACCGACCGCATCGGTACCCGTGTCTTTGTTGACCGCCTGATTGATCCGTATACGCCCGCGTATCAGCCGCGCGAAGTGATCGTTCCGACGTGCGACGAAGAAATCTTCATGCGGAACCGCCACGGCGACGGACGTGACTGGCACACTATCGAAGGTGCGTTCTGGTTTGAAGAGGACGGTTGGCAGTACGTCATGTACAGCGGCGCGTGTTATCAGAACGATACCTATCACATCGGCTATGCGGCGGCAAAGTCCGCCGAAGCGGATCTCACGAAGGTGGATTTCGTGAAGCATACCGCCGACGGCAAGTTCGATCCCGTGATGATTAAGAACGATTACGAAGAAGGCGTCGGCCACCACAGCGTTCTGAAGTACAAGGGCGACTATTACGCGATCTACCACGGCCGCGACGTTGATACCAACGATGGTCTTGACGGCGACCGCCGTACCGCAAGAATCTGCAAGCTCCACGTTAAGGACGGCATCATCACCGCCGAACGTTACGCAGATCGGGTATAAACCATAGAAAAAAGACCGCTTGAGCGGTCTTTTTTGAAGGAATTTTACTTGATTTCCTCGCAGGTGAAGCCGAGTGCGGTAACGGCGTTGATGATCGCGCTCATTTCCACTTTCGCGGGATAGGTGATAGTTGCGCGGCCGAGCTTGAGGTCAACGTCCGCGTTCACGCCGATCGCTTTGAGGGCGGCGGCAACCTTGCCGGAGCATTTTTCGCAGTGCATTCCGCCGATGCGGAGGACGGCTTTGTTCTTTTTTCCGAATAACATGATAGGATCTCCTTGGTGTTATATATAAAATTTTGTGAGCAAATTTGGTTATACTGCCGGTTTGAATCCGCGCAGACGGAGTGCATTCGAGACAACGCACACGCTCGAGAGGGACATTGCCGCCGCCGCAATCATCGGGGTCAGGGCAATGCCGAACGCGGGATAGAGAACGCCGGCCGCAACCGGGATGCAGAGGACGTTGTAGCCGAACGCCCAGGCGAGATTCTGCGCGATTGTCCGCATAACGGCGCGGGAAAGTTCGATGGCGTGCGCCGCGTCGGAAAGATCGCTCCGTACGAGAACCACGGACGCCGATTCGATGGCAATGTCCGTCCCGTGAGCGACCGCCATACCGCAGTCCGCCGCCGCCAGTGCGGGAGCGTCGTTGACCCCGTCGCCGATCATAACGGCATACCGGCGGGTGGTGTCGCCGTAGAAATCGCCGGACATCAGACTGCGGATGTGTTCCGCTTTTTCGTCCGGTTTTACGCCGGAAATGACGTGGGAAATTCCCGCTTCCGCCGCGATTGCTTTCGCCGTGGCTTCACAGTCCCCGGTGAGCATGACGACGTCGCAGCCGAGTTTCGTCAGTTTCTGAACCGCCGTGACGGACGAGGGCTTGATCCGGTCGGCAAGGGCAATAATCCCCGCGATACGTCCGTTTTTCGCAAAGAGAACGGGCGTTTTTCCGGTTTCCGCGTACCGGTTCAGGCGATCGAGAATGTCTTCGTTTACGTCCGCGCCGCACTGTTTCATGAAGTCGGCATTGCCGCCGCAGCAGTCGTCACCGTTTACAGTACCGCGTACGCCGCCGCCGAACGTCTGGGTGAAGGTTTCAACCGGAAGGGCAGTCACGCCGTTTCCGGCGGCATGATCGACAATCGCGCGCCCGATGGGGTGTTCGCTCATGGATTCGAGCGATGCCGCGATGGTGAGAAGATCGGAATCCGCTTCGTAAACGTCCGAAACGGTCATTTTTCCTTCGGTGATGGTTCCGGTTTTGTCGAGAACTGCCACCTTTGTATGGTACAGCGTGTCAATGGCATCGGCGGATTTGATGAGAATCCCGAGCGATGCGCCGCGTCCCACGCCTGCCATAACGGCGGTCGGAGTAGCAAGACCGAGCGCACACGGGCAGCTGATGACAAGGACGGAAATCCCGAACCCGATCGCCGTATGGAGCGAACCGGTGAAAATCAGCCACAGGACGAAGGTCAGCAGGGAAATCCCGCAGACCACGGGAACGAACACGCCGCTGATTTTGTCCGCCAGCTTCTGGACGGGAGCCTTGCTGGATGCCGCATCCTCGACAAGCTGGGTGATTTTGGCTACGGTCGTATCCTCGCCGACGTGGACAGCCTCCATTTCGGCATAACCGGAAAGAAGGATTGTCCCGCAGATGAGCGTGTCGCCCGTTTCTTTCGGAACGGGAACACTTTCGCCGGTGATGACGCTTTCGTCTGCCGCGCCGCCGCCGGTCACGATGGTTCCGTCGCAGGGGATGGAGGAACCGGCCTTGATGACGACGAGATCGCCGCGCACAAGTTCGTCGGAGCGGATGGTGATCGTCTGACCGTCGCGTCTGACCGTCGCGGTGGGCGGTGTGAGTTCCATGAGCTTGCGTACAGCGTCGGAGGTGTGACGGCGTGCGCGGAACTCGAGTGTTTTCCCGAGCGAAATGAGGGTCAGGATCATCGTGACGGATTCAAAATACAGTTCTTCCGTCATGGGATGAATGTCCGTACCGGCTATCTGACCGAGAATCATCCGGACAAGGACGTAAATGCCGTACAGAAGGGAAGCGGCCGCACCGGTGGCGATGAGGGTATTCATATTGGCACTGCCGTGGAACGCCGCGCGGAACCCGTCGGTGAAGTAGGCATAATTGATGACAATGACAGGAACCGCCAGAACAAGCTGGATCGCGGCATAACCGATGGGGTTATGATGGGGCGAAATCAGATCCGGAAGGGGAAGCCCGATCATGTGCCCCATGGTGATATACATCATGAGGACAGCGAACACGGCGGAAGCGATCAGTCGTTTTTTCATGGAAGCGTATTTTTTCGCGTCGTCCGCGTCGGTGTTCTGCGTTTTCACCCATTCTCCGGCGGAATATCCGGCATCGGCAACGGCTTTGCAGAGGATTTCGTCGCCGGTGACGGTTTCGTCGAATCCGACGGTCATGGAATTGGTCATGAGGCTGACGGCAACACTGTCCACGCCGGGAACGGCGGAAACGGCGCGTTCGACCGAAGCCTGACAAGCGGCGCAGGACATTCCGTTTACTTTGAATTTTTTCGTGGTCATAAGAACTCCTTTCTGCTGCGTTAGCGACAGCTAACTGGTGATGTATGAATTCATCATTACCCGTTTTGGAATAATGATGAATCAGATATCGGCTCCGTGAACGAGGAGTTTGGTGAGGTAGATGGTTGCGGACTCGTTCTGGAGGTTGTAGGCAAGAGGGATGGGTTCCCCGATTCCGGCAGCGATGCAGCTGAGACTGCAGTTGACGGTGAGGGTTTTTCCGGTACCGATGTCACCGGCGGTGAGACGTGAAAACACGGCATTGATGAGACCGCCGTGAGTCACCCCGATGACCGAGCGTCTCGCGGCGACGTCCAGCATATCATCGACGGCGCGGAGCATCCGGGAAGCGGCCTGCGGAACGGTTTCGACGTTGCCGGCCTGCCGTTCTCCGCCGGGGAACATCCGGTGGCGTTCGTCGAGGGTCAGTCCGGAGAGACTTCCGTAGTCGCGTTCGATGAGGTTATCGAGAATCGTAGGAGAAGCGATCCCGAGCGAATCGGCAATATATTTTGCGGTATCGTACGCGCGGGAAAGGGGCGAGGTACAGACGCACCCGAAAGAAACGCCGTGACGCTTGGCCTGTTCAATCAGTTTGGAGACCCCGGCCGCCTGTGCGTGGCCGGCTTCGTTCAGCGGGACGTTCTCTCTGCCCTGAAGCCGCTTAATCATATTCCAGTCGGTCTGTCCGTGCCGCACGAGGCAGACGAGCGTTCGTCCCTCCAGCAGGTAATGTGCCGCCGTGGACGGATGAACCAACATATACGGTGTTGTCGGCAGACTTTTTCCTCGCTTGAACTGGGTCATCGGCGCACTCCTCTCTTTATTCTTTCTTCTCCTATTATACATGATTCCGTGTTGCTTGTCAACAGCGGGATTGTTACAGTTTTATTTATTTCCGAAAAATGTCATTTTGTGGGGAGTTTCTTGGGGAGAACCTTTTTGAGGAAAAGGTTCTCCCCAAACCCCTCTCCAAAACCTTTTTAATCTGTTGTTGACGGTTTGTTTGGCTGATATGATGGGGAGGGGATTTTTTGAAATATACCGTGGAGTACGGCTTAAGAGTGTTCGGCCCGTTGACGTAGGGCTGGTTTGAATCTCTACGAAAATTGTAACGGGGAAGTCAGGCTCCGCCAAGACCCTGACTTCCCACGCCATGTTGCGACTGCACAATATAGTACGTTACTTTTGAATTCAGCTACGGTTTATTGGTTTCCGCGCGTCTTGGCTCACCCGCCGTCCGCGCTTTACGTTCGTTTGGTTGGCTGACATACAGTTTTCTTCGAAAAGTACGAACGGCGTCAGCCAAGGAGTACGGGGGATGACCAAATGTAGCTGAATTTTGACGTACCGCACTTCATCGACGTATCTCTTCCGGCAACGGAAGTCAGGGTCTTGGCGGAGCCTGACTTCCCCAGAACGATTTTCGTGGAATTTCAAACCAGCGTCATGTCAGCGGATGGGATCAACAAAATGGCTACGCACAGACCCAAGAAAATCCCCCAAAAAAGAAAAAACCTGCACATCCAAAATTTGATAGCAGCCCAAAAAGGTTTGGAGGGGAGTTTGAGGGGAACCTTTCCTCAAAAGGTTCCCCTCAAGAATTAATAACCCAAACAAAATATCATCAGAGCTTCGGAATCATCATCCCGCCGTCCACATTGATGACCTCGCCCGTGGAGTAGCCGAGGAAACCGTCGCAGAGAGAACGGACGGCGCGGCCGACGTCGGCGGGCTGACCGATGCGGGGGATGGGGCAGAGACCGCCTTCGATCAGACGGAGGTATTTTTCCATCACACCGGCCGTCATGTCGGTTGCAATGATGCCCGGCCGGACTTCGTAAACGTTGATGCCGTGCTCCGCCAGACGATCCGCGAAGAGACGCGCCGTCATCGAGAGACCTGCCTTCGAGATGCAGTATTCGCCGCGGTTGATGCTGGAGACGACGGCGGAAATCGAGGTGATGAAGACAATCGTGCGGCGGAAATCCGCGGGTTTTTGCGCGATCATGCGGTTGGCGATCGCCTGTGTCAGGAAGAATGTGCCGCGCAGGTTGATGTCAAGCACGCGGTCGAAACTTTCTTCCGTCATTTCGAGAATGTCGTTCCGGACGTTCGGCGCAACACCGGCGTTGTTTACCAGCGCGTCCACTTCGCCGAGTCCCGCGAACGCTCCGTCCACGATCCGCGCACGGTCGCCCGCGTCCGAAATGTCACCGGAAATATAGAACGAATCCGGCGAAACGGCAGTCAGCTCCGCTAAGTACGCGCGGACGTTTTCATCATCCGCCGGACGGGTTCCCACCGCGCAGACGGTGTAGCCAGCGTTTGCAAGCTCCATCGAAATTCCACGGCCGATGCCGCGCGCCGCACCGGTCACAATTACGGTTTTACGGTTGTTTTTCATGATGACCTCCTCAGCCGAACAGCTTTCTGTAAATGTCAAGATACGGATCGCGGTCGCGGATCGGACAGCCCGTGCAGGACATCGCACGCATCATCGCCGTGCATTTCGAGCAGGTCAGGCAGACTTTGTGGATGTCCAGTCCGCCGTTTTCCAGAATGTCCCGCGCAAAATCCGGGTACGCAAATGCCATACGCCCGAATCCCGCAGCGTCTGTCATGCCGGCGGATACCGCTCCCGCCGCCGCGTTTGCCGCGAACTGACGAAGGTATGAGTACCCCGTGCCGATCATCGTGATGCCCGGTACACTTGCCTTCATGTGCGCCGCCGCATCGAACAGCCGGGCAACCCCCACCATCTGTTCTTCCGGAGGTTCATAGCCTCCGCCGTCGTACGGACGGTTGACGTGAGGGTTGATGTACGGCGAACCGAGGGTCATGTCCACCAGCCGTACACCGCAGTCGTACATGATCTGATACAGACGATCCGGCTCGTCCCAGTCGATCTTGAGGTAGTTTTCGTGATCCGCCGCGAATCCCCACGGATACGGCAGACATTCGTAAGGCCCGAACCGCGATGCCAGAATAAAGTCGTCCGAACAATGCACCGCCGCCGCCTTCATCGAATCCACGAATACGCGCGTCCGGTTTTCAAACGATCCGCCGTAGCGGCCTTCGCGCGAGTACGCCGACAGCAGTTCGCTGAACAGGTACTTGTGACAGCATTTCACGTCTACGCCGTCAAAGCCCGCCTTTTTCGCAAGCTCCGCCGCACGTCCGAATTTTTCCGGAAGCGCGTCCAGATATTCGTCCGTTACCACCGGATAGTCCGGATCAATGTTGAATTTTTCGTTCATCAGAGGATTGTGGTACGAGATCACCGGATGCGGCGTGTTGTCCGGCTTCGAGAACCGTCCGGAGTGCGTAAGCTGTAAAATCAGCGGTACGCCGCCGGAACGCTCGTGCATCTGTTCCGCCATTTTTGCAAATTCGTCCGCGTTGGTTTCGTTGATCCAGAGCTGACCGGTGTTTGTACGTCCGTCTTCCGTCACAGCGGTCGCTTCCAGCCAGATCAGACCTGCGCCGCCGTCCGCAAAACGCATCGCACGGCGAAGGGTCAGTTCCGACGGGGAACCGTCCGGCGTGGAGTCAAACCCCTCCATCGGATGAACGGTCAGCCGGTTCCGCATCACGACGTTCGAGCCGCCGATGCGCTTCTCCTGCCGCAGAACGTCCAGATCGTCCGCCCACGGAAGAGTCACTCCCGCAGATTCCGCAGCGGCAAGGAGGTCGGATTTGGTTTTATAAGTAAATTTTGTCATAATCGTTATAGGGACTAATGACTAAGGGTGAATGGTGAATAACTATTCTCCAAATCGCCCGTCAAGCCGGACTATGTAAAATTCAGCATAGTCATTCACTCTTAGTTCTTAGTCATTAGCCAATTCTCATGCCATCGTTGCGAGCATCGGGATGGTTACGCTGTAGCGCGTCGGCTGTCCCGCGTCGAATGCCTTGTATTCTTCGTACATATATTCCGCCATCCGGTGAACTTCGTTGCCGAGCGAACCCGCGATGTGAGGCGTGAGAAACACGTTAGGGACGGTGTACAGCGGGCTGTCTGCTTCCGGCGGTTCCGGGAAGGTTACGTCGAGGACAGCCGCACGGGTCGGAACGTCGAGAAGTGCCTGGATCATGTCGTTTTCCACAACCTGTGCGCCGCGTCCGGTGTTGATGAAGGTTGCGTTTGCTTTCATACGGTTGAAGCAGTCGGCGTTCAGCATTCCGACGGTCTGCGGATTGTTTGCGAGATGGTTGGAAATTACGTCGGACTGTTCGAACAGCGTGGGAAGATCGGTCTTCGTTACGCCGAGTTCGGCCGCCTTTTCGTCGGAGAGGAACGGGTCGAAGACGAGAATGTCCACATAATCGAGGGTGTGCAGGCGTTCGATGACCATCTTGCCGATCATGCCTGCGCCGATGATGCCGACGGTGATTTCGTAATTTCCGGGGAAGTCAACGCCGACCGAACGATTCGGCCATGCCGCGCCGTCCGCCTGACGGTGGAGACGCTGATAGAATCCCTTGGTTGCCAGAATGATTTCCGCGAGGGTGTATTCCGCAACGGGAACGCCGTTCGCCGCCCATGCGCTGAATACCGCGATGTTTTCCTCAAGGAACGGACGTGCGAACCCCTGAACGGAGCCTGCACCGTAGAACACGGCCTTCACGTTCGGGAGATATTCGCGGATCTCTTCACGGGTGAAAGAGGGCATCCCCCACGTCGAGAAGATATAATCTGCGGATGCAAGTTCCGCGCGGTAGTCGTCAAGTTCCTTTTTGGCGATGACGTGATCGGTGACGAAGTCGAGTTCGGCGTGCAGCTTGTCCAGCGTGGACTGGGCGTAAACGTAAGCTACACGGTCTGCAGAGCCGATAAAGACAGCTTTTTTCATGGGAAAATCCTCCTGTGGAAAAGTGAATAGTGAAGAGAGAAGAGTGAAGAGAAATGGTTGATTTTTGCGTTTAACCGCCGAAATAATACTTTCCGAAGTCCTCGAATTCGAGGATGTCGGATAAAATGTAATTGGAGATAAACATTCCGGAAGGAGTCAGCGCGTAGATGCCGTCCCGGAAGGTCATGAATCCGTTCTGGAGATAGCGGACGCATTTGTCGCCGTAGAGGGTGTCGAAATCCAGTCCGAACCGGCGGGAGAATTCCCGGGTGTCGATCCCCGCACAGAGACGCAGCCGGAGCATGATGTATTCGCCGATGCGTTCGCGTTCCTCGACGGTTTCGTTTTCGTCCGTGATGGTGATCCGGTTTTCGCGGATGCCCTCGACCCCCTGCATATACCGGCCGATGTCCGCCGTGAACGAGAACCGGCTGCCGTTGAAGTAGGAATGCGCGGACACGCCGAAGCCGAGGTATTCGTCGCAGTTCCAGTATTTCAGGTTGTGCGCGCACATGAAGCCCCGCTTGGCGAAATTGGAGATTTCGTACTGCATATATCCGGCATTCCGCAGGTATTCGACCGCACCGAGGTACATATCGGCCTCCGTATCGTCGTCGGGGAGGTACGGCGCGATGGCATCGTAATTCCGGTAGAACGCCGTGCCGGGTTCGATTTTGAGATCGTACAGGGAGATGTGATCCGGTGCAACCTGTGTGACATACGAGAGCGTGTGCATCAGGGATTGATACGTCTGATGCGGGATGCCGAACATGAGATCCACGTTGATATTGTCAAACTTCGCGTCGCGCGCCATGCGGAACGACCGTGCAAAATCCTTGCGCGAATGACGGCGGGAGAGGGTCTTCAGTTCAAGGTCATGCGCGCTCTGAAGCCCCATACTGAGCCGGTTCACGCCGAGACGATGGAGCCGGAGCAGCGTCGGGTAGGACACCGTCGCGGGATTGGCCTCGATGGTGAATTCGACATTTTTTGTAAGCCGGAAATTCCGTTTGATCGCGCGGATCAGGCGGAACAGTTCTTCCGGCGGGATGCACGTCGGAGTGCCGCCGCCGATGAACACGGTGTCGGGCGCATATGAGGAGGCTCCCGCACGGTAGTGTTCCATATGCGCGATCAGCGCGTTGATATAACGGGTGATGATTTCCGGATTCTGCGCGGGAGCGGAGTTGAAGTCGCAGTACGCGCATTTCGAGAGACAGAACGGAATATGAACGTAAATTCCGAGCCGTTTCTGTTCGTTGGAGTACAACTGCATGAAATTCATGCCTCGTATAATAGAGTAGTAGTTTTTAGAGTTCCTCTCCAAGAACTATGGTATACTGTATAGGATGCTGTGGATTGGTTGTTTCATCCTACCGCCCGACGGTTTACGAAAGGCTCCAACCACAGCCC
>SVQN01000135.1 GCA_015065295.1 Oscillospiraceae bacterium | reverse complement strand
TTTGCTCCGACCGAAATGTCCCGTGACAATCTGCTCCGGGAAGGCCGCGACCCGTCCTCGATCTATATCACCGGCAATACCGCCATCGACGCGCTGAAAACGACGGTCCGCGACGACTACACCCATCCCGAACTGGAATGGGCGAAGGATTCGCGCCTGATCCTCATCACCGCGCACCGCCGTGAAAATCTCGGCGAACCGATGCACCAGATGTTCCGCGCGATCCGCCGGATCATCGACGAGCATCCCGATGTCCGCGCGATTTATCCGATCCACATGAATCCGGTCGTCCGTGCGGCGGCGAACGAAGAACTCGGCGACTGCGACCGCATCCACATCATCGAACCGCTGGAAGTTCTGGATTTCCACAACTTCATGGCGCGCAGCTACATGATTCTCACCGACAGCGGCGGCATTCAGGAAGAAGCACCGTCGCTTGGCAAGCCGGTACTTGTCATGCGCGACACGACCGAACGTCCGGAAGGGATCGCGGCGGGAACGCTCCGTCTGGTCGGCACGGACGAGGAAGTGATTTACGAAAATTTCCGTCAGCTTCTTGACGAACCGGCGGAATACGACAAGATGAGCCATGCGTCGAACCCCTACGGGGATGGACTGGCCTGCCAGCGGATTGCGGACGTTCTTGTGAAAGAACTGTGAAGAACTTTGGGGAATACCAAACTGTTCGTTTGGATTATAAGGAAGAAAAAAGTACCGTTCCGGTACTTTTTTCAATTTTATGTCCCTGCGCGGGACGGCGCACAAAGGGGCTCAGACGCCGCCCCTTTGTGAATTCCGGGCTTGGCGTTCGGGGGACTCGGCCTTAAGGCCTCAGACATACAGCAGTTTGCACTCAGCAGACCGCACGGAAGAACAGGGATTTTGTTCAACCAAAGGTGGAACCTTAATTTTAAATTTTCCTTCACGGCTGTTTGTAGTGAACATACGATTTGGACAGATTTGCACTGTACTTTGTCTCTTCCTAAAAATCTGAATGCGGGCAAACCGCTGTCTGTCCGAGGCCTTAAGGCCGAGTCCCACTTACGCAGGGCGGGGTGATTCATAAGAGGGCTTCGCCCCGGAAGTCCTCTTATGCGCCGCCACGCGTAGTGGCATAAATTTGAAAAACGCCTTCAGGCGTTTTTCTACCTTTTGCCCCGAAGGGGCATTTATATCAAAATATACAGAAATATCTGTGCTTTTCCGGTGAAAAATGTCTCGGCAGGAAGCAAAAAATGACCGCTCTCTCCTTGCATTTGGTGTCGTATTTTGGTATAATTACAATGAAGTAAAATCGACAGCCGCAGTTGACGGCTGTTCACCTTATCTTAATCAAAGGGGAGTTAGCTGTATGACAAAAGTAACTATTATCGGCGCGGGAAGCGTCGGCTCCACGATTGCCTATACTCTTGCGATCGGCGGTTATGTTTCCGAAATCGTCATGATCGATATCAACGAAGAAAAAGCACTCGGGGAAGCACTCGACATCCGTCAGGGGGTTCCGTTCTGCCTGCCCGTTACCGTGTATGCCGGGACGTACCGGGACGCCTGCGATTCGGATATCGTGATCGTCACCTCCGGTCTCGCACGTAAGCCCGGTCAGACCCGTCTCGACCTCGCGCAGGCAAACGTCAATATCATCAAGTCCATCATCCCCCAGATCACGACGTACGCACCCGACGCGTCCTATATCATCGTTTCCAACCCCGTCGATATCCTGACCTACGTCTGGACAAAGCTGTCCGACATCCCGGAAAACAAGATCATCGGCTCCGGTACGATCCTCGATACCTCCCGTCTCCGTGCGCGCATCGCCGAATATTATACCATCAACCAGCAGAACGTTCACGCCTACGTCTTCGGCGAACACGGCGATTCCTCCTTTGTACCGTGGTCGATTGCCAACATTTCCAATGTGCCGATCGACGAATACCACGACGTTATTTCCAGTTCCAACAACATCTACCCGCCGCTGAATCACGCGGAAGTGGAAGAGTATATGCGGAAGTCCGGCGGACGCGTGATCCAGAGAAAGGGCGCGACGTTCTATGCGGTGTCCCTGTCCGTCTGCCACATCTGCAAATGTCTTATCAACGGTATGGACACGACCATGACCGTTTCCAGCATGATGCACGGCGAGTACGGCATTGACGATGTCTGCCTGAGCACACTCAACGTCATCGGCCGCGACGGTATTACCGGCAAGCTCCATCCGAAGCTGACCGACGAGGAAACCGCGCTCCTCCACAAGAGTGCAAACTGCCTCAAGGAAATCATCAACAATCTCGATATTTAAGAAAAACAGGAGTATATACATCATGGAATATCGCATTGAACACGACTCGATGGGCGAAGTAAAAGTCCCTGCGGACAAGTACTGGGCAGCCCAGACCGAACGCAGCCACGAAAACTTCAAGATCGGTGTCGGCATCGAAACCATGCCGCGTGAAATCACCAAGGCATTCGGTATCCTCAAGAAGGCGGCAGCGATCGCAAACAACGAACTCAAGCCCGCAAAGATGACCGACGAAAAGCTCGAAGTCATCTCCAAGGCGTGCGACGAAGTCATCGCAGGCGACCTCAACGATCACTTCCCGCTCGTTGTATGGCAGACCGGTTCCGGTACCCAGTCCAACATGAACGCCAACGAAGTCATCGCAAACCGCGCGAACGAACTCGCCGGCAAGAAGCTCTGCCATCCGAACGATGACATCAACATGAGCCAGTCCTCCAACGACACCTTCCCGACCGCCATGCACATCGCAGCC
>SVQN01000065.1 GCA_015065295.1 Oscillospiraceae bacterium | reverse complement strand
AAGAATCACGCACCCGACAAAACATTGCAACCAAAAAAGTGCCGATTCCGAAAAATCAGCACTTGCCTGAATATTCAAAATAGGAACAGGAACGTCGCCGCGAAGGAGAGCAGCAGACCGATTGCCGAAACCTTGTCCGGCTTTTCCTTGAAGAACAGCAGCCCCGCTACCGCCGACAGAACCACCGAACCGCCTGTCACCAGAGGATACAGGACGGAGGCAGGGACGTTTGCCGCGCCGATGAGCTGGAACATATAGGACAGACCGCCGAACGCCGCGTTGCCGACGATAATCAGAGCGATCACCCTGACGTTTTTCCGGATGACCTGCATTACTGTCGTTTCGCGGTCGTCCACGGTCATTTTCGACCCGGTCAGACGCATTATCAGCAGACCGAGTGCGGAGATCACGCAGTTCATGAAGTTGGTCAGGAAGACAAATGTCGTCGTGCCGCAGGAAGCGAATTCCGTGTTGATCTGGTGGAGCTTGGAGGTGATGCTCACGCCGCCGTTCAGCGTGAAGACCGCCGCGCAGAGCAGAACGAAAATCACGCCGCCGCTCCGGTCTTTCGACAGAACCGGGAACACCATCGAGATGACGAGCAGGATTACCCCGATAATGCGTCCGGCGGAGATCGCTTCGTCCAGCCAGAACACACCGAACAGGTACGGAAGTAGCATCCCGCCGAGCATCAGGAACATCATGAAGACGGACATACTGCCGAACGCCATGATCTTGAACCCGATGAACGTGTAGGTGCAGCCGAGAACCGCGATGATTGCAGCCATCAGAAGGGAGTACGGCGTGACCGTGAACGTTTCGCCCATCGCCAGAGTCAGGACGAAAAAGAGAACCGATGTGGTCAGCCCAGACAGCGTGGAGAACGTCAGGGATGCCGCCGCCGTATTGCCGCATCTGAGCTGATACAGCTTATTCGTCGAAAACTGTAACGCCAGCAGAACCACGGCGAGCAGAATCAGAAGATAATATTGCATAGAAATACCTCGTGAAGATGTGTTACACGAATATTAGCAGATATTCCGCCAAAAGTCAAGGCTTTTTGACACAATCATACCCGTCAGAACGCCATTCTAGCCCAGCCTTCGCCGGAAACCGGATCAAGCCCGAGCATTTCCCTGCCCAGATTAACGTAATAGCGATAAGTGTCAATATGTACGCCGTTCGGGATGCGGTGGTCGAGACCGAAGATCGTGCCGCCGCCAAACAGATGCGGTGCCAGACGGTATTCCAGTTCCTTCTTCACGGCTTCCTTGCCTTTCACGAGCGCGTGCTTGTCGATGCCGCCCTTGAAGCAGAGCTTCTTCCCGTATTTCTTCCGCAGTTCGACCATGTCGTTGCCGCCGACCGGCTCGATCGGGTGGATGCAGTTCAGTCCGCAGTCGAGAAGATCGCCGAGAATCGGGGACATGTCGCCGTCACTGTCCTGCGAGAACAGCTTTGCGCCGTGTGCCTGTGCCGCTTTCCAGACTTTGGTATAATACGGCTTGAAGAATTCCTGAATCTGTGCGGGGCCGAACAGGGGGCCCGATTTGCCCGCCATGTCCTCGTGGACGGTCAGACAGTCGATCGGTACGATATCGCCGACCCGTTCGATGACCTTGACCGCCGTATCGGCAAAGGTTTCCAGCATATTGTGGAGCATTTCCGGCTCCTCGTAGCACGCGATGCACAGCTCTGCTTCGCCCATGAGCTGGCGCGGTTCATCAAATGCCCCCGGCATTCCGAGGATCGTGAGCCTTCCCTGCTCCCAGTGCTTTTTCTGCGCGAGAAGTGCCTCACGGTTCACGCGGTCTTCCGTGAAGGTGTACCAGTGCTTCACCCGTTCCCAGTCGTCCGGAGTGACAACCGGATGATCCTCCGGCAAGGCGATGGTCGCGCTTTTCTTGATGAGTCTGGTGTGCCGTCCCATGTGGTCAACGGCAAGCGTGAGTTCGGGGGTATCTTCGAGAATCTGCGGGCGGATGCCGGTTCGTGCGCCGGTGCTTCCCGCCAGACCGATCACCGGGACGTAGTCCCAGTCAAAGGCGGTCATGCCGATTTCCTGTTCGGTCGCGCCCTGTCTCCGCCATTCGGCTTCCAGCGCGTGAAGGGGGCCGAACAGCTCGCAGAACATTTCCCGGCCAGTGTCTTCAAACAGTGAGTGTGCGATGTATCGTTCGCGGTTCCAGATCATGGATATTCCTCCTTTTCAGCAATCAGTCGAGTACTTTTCCTTCTTTATAGCACGCAAGGACGTAACTGCTTCCGCTGTAATAAAAGTCCGAATGATAATTTTCAATTTGTCGTACGATAAAGGAATTGGTCATCACACGATAAATGATTTCGGGTATCTGTTCGCGTGATATGCCGTCCATTGGTTTCGGAAGTTCCAGAGGACTGCGCTTTGTGGCAATATCCTTAATCAAGGACGTGTAGGTCAGGGCTACGGAAATTTCAGCCGGCACCTTTTCGTACTGCGACAGATCGCGCTGCCCCTTTTTGATTCCGCCGGCATATTCTATAAATTCATCTCCGGATTCCTCAAACGACTGACAATGATAGACATCGGCAAATTCAAAAAAATGCTCAATTGTCCGGAGTCCCGCCTGCTTCACAACCGCATCCGGATAACATTTCTGCTTGCGGGCAACATATTCGATGAGCGCACATACATAATAGATATCATTGACCATACTGAATTGCCCTCCTGAAACGAATGCAGTCAAAGGATGCGATGGTATGGAAGCTGATCTGATGCGTCGGATGCCGGAACTTTGCAAGCATCATCAGTTCATCGCGGGAAATCAGTCCGGTTTCCCATTGGGTAAGGAAATCCCATATCTGATCGTCCGCCATCGGTCCTTCGACAATATCGTATTTATGCGTTTTTCCGCTTCGGCAGTGCAGAATAAAATCCAGCCACTCATCACATACTTCGGTGAACGACAGGACGTTCAGCGTATCATCCGGTGTGTATTCGTATACATTTACCGTAGGAGTACGTTTTTTATATGCCCAACGTTTGGACTGATCGAAGTTTTTCGTGCAGTAAAAGCCCCACGAAAAGTCTTTGGTATGACCGGTTTTGAGAACTCTCGGATATTTCACAATTTCGCCGCTTCCGTGATAAATAAGCATCGGTATCACTCCTTCCGTCTATGAATTATACCACAAAAACCTGTGATTTTCAAGAAATTCCTCTATAAAGAATGCCCGACCTGTGTCAGATCGGGCATGGTTTGTTTTCTCAGTCAAGACCGAGGGAACGGAGATAATCGTAGCTCTTCTTCAGGCAGTCGAACGGGTTTTCGCCGTTGCAGTTGTCCTGTTCGATGTACGCGTACTTCGTGCCTGCTTCGATGAACGCCGGGATGATCTTTTCGAAGTCAAGGACGTTGCCGCCGCCGACCCACGACATCTTACGTTCGCCGGATTCGGTGACGAACATATCCTTGAAGTGAACGACCGGAAGTCTGCCGGAGAGACGCTTGATTTCGGGAACGACTTCATATCCGCCGTACTTGACCCAATAGGTATCGAGGGTGAAGCACATTTCTTCGGGAGTAAAGAGGTCGGAGAGAGCTTCCATGACGGTTCTGCCGTCGTCGAGCTTGCTTTCATATTCCCAGTTGTGGTTGTGGTACATGAACTGGGAGCCGAGCGCGTGAATCTTCTGAGCCGCGGGTTTTGCTTCTTCCACGAACTTCGGAAGTCCTGCCACGCCGCCGAAGAAACCGCCGATGCCGATGTGCTTGCAGCCGAAGGTATTGTGTTCCGCAACGACCTTGTCGGTATCGTTGACGATGCGGTCGTAGTTGAAGTGCGTGATGCCGCAGGTGAGGCCGGTCGCCTTGAGCTGTTCCGCGAGCCAGTCCGCTTCATACGCGCAGGTACCGGAAATCTGAACGGTCGTGTAGCCGATGTCCGCTACCTTCTTCAGGGATTCCGCAAAATCATCGAGCGTTTTGCAGTAATCGCGGATGGTGTAAAACTGAGCACCGATTTTCATAGTTCTGTCCTCCAATGGGTGAATTTATAAATTGACAGCTATATTATCGGACATTTTTGCCCAAATGTCAATAGGTCCGAGCAATTTTTTTGATGAAATCCACGATTTGGACTTGACATATTATGGGAAATAGTGCATAATAGGAACGGGGGTGAGCATAAAATGTCAAAATTTGATCAATTGAGCAGACGTATGGACCGGCTGGTGCGGAAAGGATTTGACCTGCTCTGCCCGGCCGTCTGTACCTACTGCGGAAAAAAGACGAAAACGAAATTCGGATTATGCGTGGACTGTTCGGCGAAGTATCTTGCGGAGCGGCAGACGAGCTGTCCGAACTGCGGGCAGACGGTAGAATTCTGCAGCTGCGGCTGTGATTTCCGGCGGATATCGAAGACGACGGTAGGCGGGAAGACGCATCTCTCGCTGACATACTACACGGGATCGCAGGAAGCGTACGACGCAGGCCGGATATCGGAGCGGATGATCCTGCATCTGAAGGACAAGGGGACATTCGCGCGGTTTTTTGCGGACGAGCTCTGCGACGAACTGGAGCGGCTCTTTGCGCATTCCGAATACGAACTGGACGACTGGATTCTGACGTACGCGCCGCGATCGGTACATAATTTTATGAAATACGGTCTTGACCAGGGCGAAGAAGTGACGAAATACATGGCGAAGCGGCTCGGGATTCCCTGTCGGCGGACGTTCGAGAAGCTGGCGGGCGAGGAACAGAAGCATCTGACGATGGAAGAGCGTCTCATCAACGCGAGCGACACGTTGGTTCCCCGTGAAAAGTCGATCCAGCCGGGCGGCAAGTATCTGTTATTCGACGACATCATCACGAGCGGTGCGACGGTCATGGCGGCTTCGTGGCATCTCTACGCCTGCGGTGCGGCGGAGGTATTCCCGATTTCCATTGCCCGGACTTTGCCGAAGGAGAAATGAGGGAAACTTTTTGGAAATAATATGAGTTCGATGGTAAAACGGTAAATTACAGTTCAACGTTGTCATTCCGAAGGCGAAACTATCTGAAAATTCAAGCTGCACGTCCTGCCTGAGGAACGGAGTTCACGGAGTGAAACTCCAGCACTCACCTGTGTCAGCCGTAGGAAATGTCCGTGGTTATGTTAGAATTTCGGCTTCCGAGATTTACGAATGCCTACAACGAACAGTCTGCACAAATATAGATACAGCAAATTGTATATTATAACAAAGTTGAACCTCTGAAGTCGAAAATTCAAGACAACCACAGACATCTGCTGCGGTTGAATAGGAGCGTGCAAAGATTCCTCGGACAAGAACTTCAGTTGAAATCGTTCGGGATAAGTCCTCGGAATGACAACGTGAAACTGAGTGGTACAGAAATACACCGAACTCTTGTTCTATTATACAAACGGAGGTATACCATGGAAAAGAAAGTCGGCTTTAACTTTTTGTGGATGTTTTCGAAATACGGCGACCGGAAACCGGCGGAAATAAACCCGTATGAGCTGGATTTTGTTGCCAACGAGGGGTTCAATTTTGTGCGGATTCCCTGCGACTACCGTTTCTGGACAAAGGATTTCGACTATTGTCATCCGGATGAGGAAATCCTCTCCTGCATTGATACCTATATCGAGGAGTGCAATAAGCGCGGGCTGCACGCCTGCCTGAATATCCACCGCGCGCCCGGGTACTGCATCAACTGGCCGGAACGCGAAAAGCATAACCTCTGGCGTGACGCGGAAGCGTTCGAGGGATTCCGGTTCCTCTGGGAACTGTTCACCCGGCGGTATGCCGGGATTTCGTCCGAATGGCTGAGCTTTGACCTCGTGAACGAGCCGAGCAATCAGCCGCCGACACATCCCTGTACCCGCGCGGATCACGAACGCGTCATCCGTGCAACCATTGACGCCATCCATGCCATTGATCCGGAACGCGAAATCGTGATTGACGGGTTCGACGGCGGCGGTACTGCCCTGCCGGAACTCGCGGATGTCCGGGCAATCCACAGCGGTCGCGGGTACTTCCCGATGCAGGTCAGTCACTATAAGGCGGACTGGGTCAAGGCGGAATTCGATAAGCCGCAGTACCCCGGCGAAGTCACCCCCGGCTGGCATGTCGATATCCAGAGCCTGCGGGATTACTACAAGCCGTGGAAGGAAGTCGAAGCCGCCGGTGCGAAGGTGCATATCGGCGAATTCGGGTGCTATAACAAGATCGAAAACGACATCGCCATGCGCTGGCTGACCGACCTGATTACCGTGTTCAACGAAAACAACTGGGGCTACTCCCTCTGGAATTTCGAAGGCACGTTCGGCGTGGTCAATCACGGCCGTCCCGGAACGGTATACGAGGACTATCACGGCATGAAAGTCGACCGTCCCCTGCTCGAACTCCTCAAAAGCGGACTGAAGAAGGACTAAGGACTAAGGGTTAATGGTGAATGACTAAGGCTGAACTTCACATTTGTTGATAGATGTAAAGTTCAGCCTTTGTTTTTTCGATATTAAGTTACATATCCATCAAGCCGACAGACGAAAAATCCAATTAGCCATTCACCCTTAGTCCTTAGTCCTTAGCTCAATTCATGTACATTCCGTTCGACCACTGCCTTCCGCAAAGCCGGGGTAAGGTTGACGAAATAGTCCGAATAGCCGCCGACGCGGACGATCAGATCACGGTGCTTGTCGGGATTTTCCAGTGCATCCTGTAATTCCTCGACAGACGTACAGGTCACCTGCACCTG
The DNA here is from genome assembly GCA_015065295.1 of Oscillospiraceae bacterium. Classification (GTDB taxonomy): domain Bacteria; phylum Bacillota; class Clostridia; order Oscillospirales; family CAG-272; genus UMGS1696. The sequence goes on along the minus strand of SVQN01000065.1, from coordinate 8,638 downwards.
AATGCCGCCCATCGCAAAGTAGGAATTCACGAGCGATTTCAGCGCATCGCCGACGAACGATTTCGACAGCGTGAGGTTGAGGACGGAGATGCCGTCGGCGAGGTTCTGCGGGAGCTTTGCCGCGCTCTTGAGCATGGCGGTCGGGCCATCGGTCGCCTTTCCGCGGATCGCGGCGATGGAGTCGCAGGTCGGTTCGCCTCTTCTGCGGCCGTCCGGAGTCGGGCCGAGGTAGCTTCCCTCGCCTTCGTAGCGGAGGAACTGATGCTCGGTCAGGATGTACGCGTCGATGAAGCTCTTCGGCGGTTTGTTCCGGTAGACCATGTAGACGCGCTTGGCGTATTCGCGGGCGAGAGCGTCGGCATCGTCGTTGTCCGTACCATAGCAGGGGCACTGGCGGAGAATCTGATAGAATACCGGGTCTTCGGCGGTCAGTTTTTCGAGGAATTCTTCGGCGGTGAACATCTTTTTGCGGAAGACAAGCTCACGGATGGCGAGGAGCGAGTCGATGACGTTGATAAGACCGCTGTCGGACGACTGTGTCCATGTGTAGCGTGCGCCGCCGGCGTTGAAGTCCTTGCCGTTTTCGATGCAGTCGTCGGTGAAGATGGTGCGGATCGGGTTCGGGCAGTATTTCGCCATGTGTTCGTAACGTCTGACAATCTCGTCAAGCTGCGCGTCGATCTGGCGTTCGGTTTCGGCGCACAGACCCTCGTAGAAGTCCTCGAACGACGCGGCGGACGGCAGGTGGCGGTGCATATACTGCTCCATGATGTACGCCAGCGGGATGTTGGCGTCCGTACCTCCGGCGCGGGTCAGACCCTGCAGGTTGGTTTCGGTACAGCCGCATCCGCAGAACAGGGCGAGTTCTTCGTCCGGAATGTGCGGGAAGCGGTCTTTCAGCATATCGTGGATTCCTTTGGGATTGTAGAACGACGGATTGCACGAGCCGCAGCGGATGTTGTCAATGGCGATTTCCCAGAGTTCGTCGGGCATTTCGGGGGTGGTCATGAGTTCGAGCATCGGGCGGCGGCGGTGTCGGATGGCGCGGACGGCCTGCGTGGTGATGGGATTATAATTGGGGCCGACGGTGCACGACCATGTGCCGACCGCGTCGAGGTTGCCGAAGAGTTCGCCGATGACTTCGGTGTAATCTTCGCCGTTGTAGAGGTGGATCAAGCCGTCGTCGAGGCAGCCGAGGTTGTCGCCGCCGTCAAAATGGAAAATGACGTTCCACGAGACGAGGCCTTCGTAATAGGTTTTCGCGGGTTCAAAGGGGACATGGGTGAGCGCGTCGATAAGTTCTGCGGGCGCATTCACGGAGCGGAGGTACTCGATGCTGCGGTCGATGTAATTTTTCATCGCGTCGATGAGCGCGAGAAGTCCGTCGCGGAATTCGCCTTCCGGCTGATTGATGATGCGTTCGCGGTAGGAGTTCAGCCCTTCGCGGAGGATTCGCTTGTAGTTCGGTGCGGCGTGCGTCCATCCGCCTCCGTGGTTGCTGATGTTGTAGAATTCGCGCAGAGCGGCGGCTCCTTCGGGACTCTTGGCTTCAAGTTTCTCCCAGTCGATCTGGTAGGTCATCGCAAACTGGGGATTGACGGCGAATCCGGAATGGAAGAACTTTCCGTTGGACGGATAAAGGCGTTCGCCCGCGTCGTACTTCGCGGGTTTGAGGTATTCGAGGTACCGCGCGTTGGCGATGGCGTGGCGGTAGAAGTAATCCTTCTCCGGATTCTCGAACAATCCGGCGGCGTACGGTTCGCCGATGCTGTAGAACAATTTGGCAAGTTCGTGCATAGTGACAGTTCCTTTCATGAAATTCGGTCGATGTCTCTGCCTTTATTTTATACGGATTTCACCGGAATGTCAACCGTATGGGGAAGATTTTTTGCAAAAACAGAAAACGTGCAGATTTTCTTTCCAAAAAATCTGCACGATCTCAGGTTATGTTATAGTATACAGCAATTCCACCAAACTATACAATACCGAGCGAATCCTTCGTAGGGACACGGCGCGCCGTGTCCGTCAAACGATTTGAACAGAAGCATATTTTATAAATAGAACGTCCGATTCGGATAAATTTCCGACAAAATATCGTTTTTCCATGTTGATCGACGGACACGGCACGCCGTGTCCCTACAAATCGCCATGCGGGAGCTTTGCATTCTTTTGGAATTGCTCTAAAAGTTTTTTCCCAAGAAAAATGATGATTCCGATCAGCCTTCGATGCCGTAGATCGGGTAGAGGTTCTTTTCGAGGGTCTTCTTCAGAGCCTTTTCGATCTTCGCGTAGCGGGAGGCGATGTTGATGTCGTTGCTCTGGAGACACTGTCTCACAAAGTAGGATACCTGCTGGAACGCGTTTTCCGCGAACTGGAAGGAGAAGTCGAAGTTACGGCCGGACATGACGAGGTCGATCATTTCGGCGGTCGTCGGGTCGGAGGAGTACTTGCCCTTCAGCGCGGTGTCATAGTAGGTCGGGTATACGGTCTTGAAGCTTTCCGCGCAGAGGGCTTCGTAGACGATGCCGAGGAATTCCGCGTTGTTGACGGCGGTCAGCGGAACGGTGAAGACGGTGAACTTGTCGTCCGCGTTGGTCAGGTACTGCTCCTGCGCTTCGTCCCACTTCGGATAGGGGATGATGCAGTACGGGTCTTCCATGTCGCGGAGAGCGTCAAACGCTGCCTTGAAACGGATCGGCGCGAAGACAAGCGTACCGTCTCTCATGCGGGTTTCTTCTTCGTAAATGTTCGGGTAGTTGAAGAAGCAGCCGCTGTCGTAGTGCCATGCACAGAGCTTTTCCACAATGGACACGGTCTTGTCGTTCATGAAGGTCATTTCAATGCCCTTGTCGCTGGTCTTGCAGACGGTCTGGTCGAACGCCGCGAGCCATACGTCCGCCGCATTCCAGATGGAGTACGCGAACCCGTAGGTGTCGGTCGCTTCACGGGTACCGTTCCCGTCCACGTCAACGTACATGGGAGAGGTGATTTCGATTGCCTTGTCGATGGTCCACTTGCCTTCCTTGACGAGGGTGTACATATCGTCGGCGGTGTAGCCGTACTGCGCGATCAGGTTGCCGTTGAAGAAGAACGCGTGCGTGTACAGCATGGAAGTGATCGCAAGGTCGGAGCAGATCGCGTAGAGGCGGTTGTTGATGGTCGCGCCGTCGTTGGCGAGCTGGTTGTGCCAAGGCTTTTCGAGGTTGACGTGGGGCACTTCGAGCCAGTTGAGAACCGCACCGGCGTTCAGCGCGTTGTACGCGAGGAAGTCGTACATCCCGACGATGTCGTATTCGTCGGTGCCGCTCTGGACGAGGGTCTTGATGTAGGTGGACGGGGAGGTGTTCATCTGGCAGGTGATCTTGGTGTCAAAGCGGGTTTCGACGTTCAGGTTCCGGTTGTAGACCGCGTCGTTGCAGGCGTCGCCGTTGAGCTCTTCGGCGATGATTTCGGTGGAGTAGTCAAAGCCGTAGATCGCGCCGCCTTCGGTGGTGAGAACACGGAAGTTCTGGCCGTCGAACTTGATGTCGGGGAGGTCGTCGGAAATCGCGGCGCGGGGGTCTTCGGGTTCGGTTTCTTCCGGGACGGTTTCGGCTTCGGCGGAAGGTGCGGAGGCATCTGCCGTGGTTTCAGCGGTGCTGTCGCTGTTCGTTGTGCTTTCGCTGCACGCGGTGAAGGTCGGTGCAAGCATCAGAGCAGCGAGGAGAGCGGCAAGGATTTTCTTGTTCATGGGATTCTCCATTCGTGATTTAATAGTTTTACAGTGGTATTTTAACACAAGCGGAAGAAAATAACAATATGGAATTTGATTGAAAAATTTTCGTGTTTTTTTGCGGCTATGGTGATTCTGCCGGGGTTTGATTTCTGAACAGCAGGTAGAAATATTTCCTCATGGATTTTTATATCAACGACTGAACCCGTAGGGAGCGGCGCCCCCGTCGCTCCGTCTAATGATTCAAACTATACAAAATTTGATAAACAGAACCATAAAATTGGTCCACAGACATTTTGTCCTTTTAAATCGTTCAACGGAGCGACGGGGGCGCCGCTCCCTACAGGTATGACTGTCATTTTTGTACGTCCGTCGAACTTACATTATACTATCCTATATGAATAAACGAATCCGGAATTCCGACGGATTTCTATGACTTTTTTCTATTGAAAAATCGCTGCATCAATGATAAAATATAGGACAGTGTGAATTTTCTACCTATTATTTTATTAAGGAGCTGTTCTGTCATGGAATTCATCAACTCTTTGTTTTCCCTGAAAGCGAACGCGATTGTCCTCTGCGGCGCGTTCCTGATTGCGTTCCTCGGCTATGCACTCGGCTATGTCAAGGTCAAGGGGCTTTGCCTCGGTACCGCCGGCGTGTTCCTGGTCGCGCTTCTGTTCGGGTATCTGAGTACCCTTCCCGTTCTCGAAAGCATTCCGCTTCTCTCCAAGTTCTACATCGGTGAAGGTTCCGATGCCGTTATGAGCGGCTACGACTTCCTCGGCGACGTTGGTCTGGTTCTCTTCGTTACGGCGGTCGGTTTCATTGCCGGTCCGAACTTCTTCCGCAACCTGAAGAAGAACGCGAAGTCCTACGTTCCGCTCGGAGCGATCATCATTGCGGCAGGCGCGCTTGTATGTCTCGTCTTCGCGCTGATCCCGGGCATCGGTTCCGCATTCAGCACCGGCATTCTCTCCGGCGCGCTGACCTCCACTCCGGCATTCTCTGCGGCAAAGCAGGTAGCGGAAGCGTCCGGACAGGAAGGTCTGGTATCCCTCGGTCACGCGATTGCCTACCCGTTCGGCGTTATCGGCGTCGTTCTCTTTGTGCAGATCATCCCGAAGATTCTGAAGGCGGACATGGCGGCGGAACGTGAAAAGATCAAGATCGTGAAGGCGGAAGGCGGCAAGAGCGGTGCCAAAGCCGAAAAGGAACACGAACTTCTGGACGAATTCGGGTTCGCGGCGTTCGGCGTTGCGGTTGTTCTCGGCATTCTGCTCGGCGCGGTCAAGATTCCGCTCACCGGCAACGGCTTCAGCGGCGCGTGCTTCTCGCTCGGCAACACGGGTGGTCCGCTGATCGTTGCGCTGATCCTGGGTCACTTCGGTCACATCGGCAAGCTGAATCTGCGCGTTCCGGACGCGGTTGTCAAGGTCTTCCGCGAACTGGGTCTGATGCTCTTCCTGATCGGTGCGGGCGTTGACGGCGGCGTTGAGCTCGTCGCGCAGGTACAGGCGTCCGAATACGGCGCGATGCTGGTTCTCTACGGCTTCCTCGGCGGCGCGGTGATGACCATTATCCCGATGATTATCGGCTACTTCTTTGCGTCGAAGGTCTTCAAGCTCCAGCTCCTCAACAGTCTCGGCTCCCTGACCGGCGGCATGACCTCCACCCCCGCGCTCGGCACGCTGATCGGCGTTTCCGGCACGGACGACGTTGCTTCCGCCTACGCTTCGACCTACCCCATTGCGCTGGTACTGATTGTGCTTGCGTCCAATCTGATTGCTACGTTTGTGGCGTAAATAATGAATCCCCGCTGATGTTGTATCGGCGGGGATGTTTTTATGAGTTCGATGGATTTCAATATTGACAACTGCACCCGTAGGGAGCGGCGCCCCCGTCGCTCCGTCTATATCCTCCAGCCAAATAAAAATTCTGTAGGCTATGGATTCAATGCGGACATAGTACTTACAGAATAAGCTTTCGTCCAAATTGTTTCACGGAGCGACGGGGGCGCCGCTCCCTACGAGTGCAGCCGACATTGTGGAAATCCGTCGAACATATGTTTTTCCAAAATTCAGTCCGCGAGACAGCGGATTTTGACGTACGGTTTCTCCGAGGTGATTTCTTCTTTCAGCGTGTGAACATAGTCACCGATCGCTCCGACTGCCGAACTTCCCTGTTCGGCGAGCAGCTTTACCAGTTCGTCCGCGACGATGACACCGTCCGCACATCCGGCTAACCGCCCTGCATGACGAACCGCGCCGAAATCGTAGTCGATCGCGCACGGGAGAGAGGTGGTTTCCCGGATGGTCTGCATGGTGCGGGACAGGGCTTCGTAGGTCTCTTCCACGGTGCGGGTGCCGCCGCCGTTGGCGAGAACGTACAGGAAGCCTTCCGCTTCTTTGGCGATCATCGGAATCCGTCCCGCCGAGGTCAGCGTGATGGTCGAGATCAGGTCTACGTCGTACTGATGGCAGAGCGGCAGGAATTCGTCCTTTTCTTCATACGGCAGGTCGGGCAGAATCAGCCCGTCGATGCCGATGTCATGGCAGGCGGACAGAAACCGTTCCGCACCGTAGGAATAAACCACGTTCGCGTAGGTCACAAATACCATCGGGATCGTTACGTCCGCACGGAGTTCGCGGACAAAGTCGAAGACACGGTCGGTCGTCACGCCGTTTTTCAGCGCGCGGAGGCTCGCTTCCTGAATGACCGGACCTTCGGCGGTCGGGTCGGAGAACGGAATCCCCAGTTCGATGAGGTCGGCTCCGTTTGCGGCAGCGGCACGGATCGCTTCGGCGGTCACGTCGAGGGTCGGGTCGCCGCAGGTGAGGAAGGTAACGGCGGCTTTGCCGTGATTGAATGCGTTCTTGATCTTACTCATGGATATCTTCTCCTCTGTATCTGGCAATCGCGGCGCAGTCCTTGTCCCCGCGTCCGGAAAGGTTGACAACGATAATCTGGTCTTTGCCCATCGTCGGGGCGAGCTTCATCGCGTGCGCGACGGCATGGGCGGATTCGATCGCGGGAATGATCCCTTCGGTTCTGGCGAGGTATTCGAACGCGTTCACCGCTTCGTCGTCCGTCACCGGAACGTATTCCGCTCGACCGATGTCGTAAAGATGTGCGTGTTCGGGACCAACGCCCGGATAGTCGAGCCCGGCGGAAATGGAGTACACCGGGGCAATCTGACCGTATTCGTCCTGACAGAAATAGGATTTCATGCCGTGGAAGATGCCGATTTTGCCGGTGTTGACGGTTGCGGCAGTTTCGAAGGTGTCGATGCCGCGTCCCGCCGCTTCACAGCCGATCAGACGCACGCCTTCGTCTTCGATAAAGTGGTAGAACGCGCCGATGGCGTTGGAGCCGCCGCCGACACACGCTAAAACCGCGTCGGGAAGACGGCCTTCCTTGGCCAGAATCTGCTGCTTGATTTCTTTGGAAATGACCGCCTGAAAATCTCTTACAATTGTCGGGAACGGATGGGGTCCCATGACGGAGCCGAGGCAGTAGTGCGTGTCCTCGATGCGGTTTGTCCATTCGCGCATGGCTTCGGAAACGGCATCCTTGAGGGTCGCGGTGCCGCTGGTGACGGGGATGACGGTCGCGCCGAGGAGACGCATCCGGTAGACGTTGAGAGCCTGACGGATCGTGTCCTCCTCGCCCATGTAGACGACGCATTCCATGCCCATGAGAGCGGCTGCGGTTGCGGATGCCACGCCGTGCTGACCGGCACCGGTTTCGGCGATGAGGCGGGTCTTGCCCATTTTCTTCGCCAGAAGAGCCTGTCCGAGGACGTTGTTGATCTTGTGCGCGCCGGTGTGGTTGAGGTCTTCGCGCTTGAGGTAGATTTTCGCGCCGCCGAGGTCAGCGGTCATTTTTTCGGCGTAATAGAGGAGCGAGGGTCGGTTTGCATATTCGTTGAAGAGGGTTTCGAGCTCGCGCTGGAAATCGGGGTCGTTTTTGTAGTGGTCGTACGCCTGTTCGAGTTCGTTGACCGCATTCATCAGGATTTCGGGGACGTACTGTCCGCCGTGAATGCCGAAGCGTCCTTTTTCGTTTGTCATGATGTTCTGCCTTTCTCTGGTAAATGCGAGTTCGAGAATTGAATATTTTTATCGAACTCACGTTTTGGTGAATGATTCCTGCAATGTCCTGTCAGAGAAAAAACAAACGTCCCTGACAGAAAGAAGTTCTGTCAAGGACGAACAATACTAACGTTAGCGTAATTATCCGCGATGCCACCTTGATTCACAGCCGATGCTGTGCCCTCTGCAGGATGCGGCACTTGTCTTTCAAAGTGCGATATCCCAGACAACTGACGTATGCCTTCACGTTGCAGTATACTTGGCGTAAGTTTTTCACGCGGTTCCCTGCACCCTCGGCGGGCCATTCAAGTATTTCTTACGAAAAACTTGTCAAAGCTGCGTTCGCAGCGTTTGATGATGATCTGTAATTTCGCCCGATTCTCAGCATCGCGGGCTCTCTGTGGAAGCATAATCACCGTTATTTCCGCTTCAACGGTTTGATGTGGGACATATTGTAGCACGATTGTCGGGATTTGTCAAGGGAAAACGTAAAAATTAACGAATAACAATATCAGAAAATTTCACAAAAAGAACGGAAGATTTGTAGGGACACGGCGTGCCGTGTCCGTCAAACGATTTGAACAAAGTATATTTTGTAAATAAAATGTCCGATATGGATGGGTTTCCGACCAAATTTCGTTTATCCAAATTGATCGACGGACACGGCACGCCGTGTCCCTACGAAAATTCTTAATCTAATATCTGCTGCTCGTCCGTCGTCGGTCCGTCAATATGCAGGACGCCGCTTTCGTCGAACCATGCCTTGTCGATGCAGGTCGTGCGCGGGTGGACTTCCGTCATCGTGCGGTGGCGGTGGTACACGCAGATCAT
>SVQN01000064.1 GCA_015065295.1 Oscillospiraceae bacterium | reverse complement strand
GCCCAGATTCAATAGTTTCACGTCGTAAAGCCTCCGCACGGATATATTTCGCGTACATTGTAGCACATTCGCGGAGGTTTTACAAGATATTCCTTAAAGTTGTTAAAAAATCTTGGAACGTGTATTTTACCCAGAGCAACAGCATTTATTTTACGATAAATTTAAGTCCAATATCCCGCTGCGGCGAGGTAACGAGCTCGCGTACGATTTTCTCAGGGCTTGAATATCTAACCTTGATGCACCGGTGGAGATTGCTTCGCAACTCCTGCTCAAACTCTACCCAATACCACAGTTTAAAAGGTTTTGAAGAGGGTTTGGGAGAAACTTTTCTCAAAAGTTTCTCCCAAGCGTCCCCCTGAAAAAGTAATCGCTGCTGCTGTGGTATTTTGCCGCAAAAACCTTGACAATTCACGAACCGGTGTGTTATACTAATCTATTATTATACAATGTCAATTCCCCATGGAGAATCATCATGGAAACTATCAGATTTTTAATGGGCAACGAGGCGATTGCCGCCGGTGCGATCCACGCCGGTGTGTCCCTTGTATCCGGTTATCCCGGTACGCCCTCTACCGAAATTCTCGAATCTGCCGCGAAGGAATCGCACGGACGGTATTATGTCGAATGGTCAACCAACGAAAAGGCTGCGCTGGAAGTGGCGGCCGGTGCGTCGTACAGCGGTGCGCGCACGCTCGTCACGATGAAGCAGGTCGGGCTGAATGTCGCGTCCGACCCGCTCATGAGTCTGGCGTACGTCGGCGTCAAGGGCGGTATGGTCATCGTTTCCGCCGACGACCCCGGCCCGATTTCGTCCCAGACCGAACAGGATACCCGCCATTTTGCCCGCTTCTCGAAGCTCCCGTGCTTCGATCCGTCGTCCCCCGACGAAGCGTATGAAATGACCATCGCGGCATACGATGTCAGCGAACGCTGGAATACGCCCGTGCTGCTCCGTCCCACAACCCGCGTCTGCCACGGCTGCGCGAGCGTGAAGATCGACGACGAATATGTCCCGCATACACCCGAAGGATTCGTCAAGGATACCCAGCGGTGGGTCATCTTCCCGCGTACGTCCTATCTCAACCACATCCGCATCGAGGAACGCACGCCCGTCCTCGCCGACGAGTTTTCCGCATCCCCTTTTAATAAAATTGAAGGAAACGGAAGAATCGGCATCGCCTGCGGCGGCATCAGCTATGCGTATGTCACCGAGGCCGTCCGGATTCTCGGCATTTCTGACCGTGTGTCTGTCCTCAAAATCGGTACGCCGTACCCGTTCCCGGAAAAGCTCGCGGTCGAATTCATCAAAAATACCGACAAAATTCTCGTTTCCGAGGAACTCGATCCCGTGATCGAACGCGAACTTGTCTTCCTCTGCGGCAAGCACAATCTCCCGTGCCATGTGTACGGCAAATATACCGGTCACAGCCCCCTCGCCGGTGAAAATACCGTCGAAAGCGTGACCAAGTACCTCGCGGATTTCTGCGGAATTGAGCTTCCCGAATCCGCCAAAACGGAAGCTCCCGCGCTTCCCGTACGTCCGCCGGTTCTCTGTGCCGGATGTCCGCACCGCGCGTCCTTCCTCGCTGTCAAGCACGCCATGAAGGGCAGAAAAGCCGTCTTCTCCGGTGATATCGGATGCTATACCCTCGGCAATGCCAAGCCGCTTGACATGGTGGACACCTGTCTCTGCATGGGCGCGGACGTGACCATCGCGCAGGGCATCCACCGCATCGAACCTGACACGGTCAACTTCTCCTTCATCGGGGACTCCACGTTCTTCGCGTCCGGCATGACCGGGGTGGCGAATGCCGTTTACAACGACTGCGACCTTGTGCTGATGGTTCTCGACAACTCCATCACCGCAATGACCGGCGGTCAGCCTCATCCCGGTACCGGACGTACCATGATGGGTACCGACGGCGGCAAAATCGACATCGTAAAGGTGCTCGAAGGTCTCGGTGTGTCCCACATCGAAGTGGTCAATCCGTTCGATTTCTTTGAAACCGTGAACGCGGTTCGGGAAGCGGCGGACAAGAAGGGCGTCAAGGCGATCATCTGCAAGGCTCCGTGCGTGAACCTCGTGAAACCGGACAAGGCGAAGGTTGTGAACGACCGATGCGTCGGATGCCGGAAGTGCATCAACGAAACCGGCTGTCCCGCACTTGTGCGCGACGGAAAGAAAGTGGTCATCGAAAGCGGACTCTGCACCGGCTGCGGTCTGTGTGCGAATGTCTGCCCGGCGATGGCGATCGAATGAGCGGAGGGATTGGAAAATGGCTGAAAATAAAAATTGTCTGCTCTGCGGTGTCGGCGGGCAGGGAACCGTCCTTGCGTCGAAACTGATTGCCTTTGCCGCCATGCGGAGAGGCGAAAACGTCCGCACCAGCGAAACCATCGGCATGGCACAGCGCGGCGGCTGCGTCGTGAGCCATGTCCGCACCGGCGAAAATATCGCATCCCCGCTTGTACCGAAGCACACGGCGGATGTGATGATCGCGTTTGAACCGGCGGAAGCGGTGCGCTGTCTCGACTATCTCGCACCCGACGGCGCGGTGATCGTGAACAAAAAGGCGGTTATGCCGATCACGGTCAATTTCGGCGGCACGGGCTACGACGCGGACGCGGTTCTCGAGTATCTCCGTGCGAACGTAAAAAATCTCACCATCGTTGACGGGGACGAAATCTGCGAACTCTGCGGCTCCCCGAAGGTGCTGAACATCGCGCTTTTAGCGGCGGCGGCCTGTTCCGGGATGCTCGGCATGACCGTGGACGAACTCCGCGAATGCGTGAAGCTGCGCGTCAATCCGAAATTCCTCGATATGAACCTCCGCGCCATTGATGAGGCGGAAAAGAGATTTAAGAAATAAAGTTTAAAGGATATACTACCATGAAAATGACAGAAACTCAGTTCAATCTGATTAAAAAGCAGCTCCGCGACCTGACTTCGCGCGAGTGCTTCTATAAGAATAAATTGGAAGGAATCGACATCGAACAGATTCAGTCGCAGGAAGACTTTGAAAAGCTCCCGTTCACCTGGAAGGGCGACCTCCGCGACGCGTATCCGCTCGGACTTCAGGCGGTTCCGGACGAGGAGATCATCCGTATCCACTCGTCCTCCGGTACGACCGGTACGCCGGTTATCATTCCCTACACCCAGCAGGACGTAGACGACTGGGCGGAAATGTTCGCGCGCTGCTACCGTATGGCGGGCATCACAAACCTTGACCGCATTCATATCACGCCCGGCTACGGTCTGTGGACGGCCGGTATCGGTTTCCAGCTCGGCGCGGAACGCATGGGTGCCATGACCATTCCGATGGGTCCCGGCAACACGGACAAGCAGCTCCAGATGATGATGGACTTAAAGTCCACGGTTCTCTGTGCGACTTCGTCCTACGCGCTTCTTCTGGCGGAAGAAATCGCCAAGCGCGGCATCGCGGACAAGATTCACCTCAAGAAGGGCGTGATCGGCTCCGAACGCTGGGGCGAAAAGATGCGGAAACGCATTGCGAACGAACTCGGCGTTGAACTTTACGATATTTACGGTCTGACCGAAGTCTACGGCCCCGGCATCGGCATGAGCTGCGAACACTCCTGCGGTATGCACATGTGGGACGACTTCATTTACTTCGAAATCATCGACCCGAAGACCGGCGAACCCGTGCCGGACGGTGAAATCGGCGAAATCGTCATCACGACGCTTCGCAAGCAGGGTGCGCCGCTGATCCGCTACCGTACGCACGACCTGTCCCGCGTGATCCCGGGCGAATGTCCGTGCGGCTCTCCGTTCCCGCGCATCGACACCATCCTCGGCCGCACCGACGACATGGTCAAGGTCAAGGGGGTCAACATCTTCCCGAGCCAGATCGACGCGATGCTTTCCGCGATTCCCGGTGCGTCCAGCGAATACCAGTTCATGCTCGACCATCTGAACGGCAAGGACATCTGCACGCTGTTCGTGGAACTTGATGCAGGCATCGACCGCGAAATCATGGAAAAGATCATCGGCGAAACCTTCAAGGCGAAGATCGGCATTCAGGTCAATGTCAAGCCCGTCTCCATCGGCGAACTTCCCAGAAGCGAAAAGAAATCCACAAGAGTATTTGACAACCGGTATTAATGGAATAAAGAAAAATGGGGAAACTTTGATAAAAAGTTTCCCCATTTTTGATTTACTGGATGGCTGCGAAGCCGGAGAGGATTCCTCTGGTGAGAAGATAGGCGGACGTGACGGTTCCGGCGAGGAAGAACAGGCGGTTTGCAAAGCCGTCCGCGTAGAACAGTTTGAAGCAGATACCGGATTTCATTGGGTAGAGCAGGGGAAGGTTTTTCCGGTTCAGGAGGTCGAGTACAAGGTGTGAAAGATAAGCGGCGGCAAATCCGACCGTCAGCGGCGGGTGGATGACGTACACCGCAAAGGTGTACAGCAGAAGTGCCGTCACGGAATGCGTGAATGTCCGGTGACCGGAGAACACGCCGAGAAGCCACAGAACCGCGAAGGCGATCATTCCGGCCGTTGCTGCGGTCTGGCGTTCCGTCATGGAACGGAGAATGCCGAGATTCAGAAATCCGTCCAGTCCCATGGCAAGGGCAGTCACGCCCGCTGCGACAAACTGTACGGAAAAAGAAGCGAGTTTGTGGTCATTGTCGAGAATATCGCAGTCGGCAAGGACGCCGCCGACACATCCGCCGATGACCGCGGTGAGACAGTCCGGAAGCGTGGACGGTGAAGCAACGGCAAGTGCGGCTGCCAGCCCGACCGTGAAATGAGTTTTTCCCATCATGATGAAATACCTGAAAATGCTGTAAAATATCCATAAAACGAAAAAGAACGAAAGCATAACTTTCGTTCTTTTAATGCGGGTAAAAGGACTTGAACCTTCACGAAGTTGCCCCCACAAGAACCTGAATCTTGCGCGTCTGCCAATTCCGCCACACCCGCATCCGGTGTGTTCGTGTTTCCCTCGAACGATATTATTATACCACACCGGATTTCATTTGTCAATAGGTATTTTTAATTTTTATGAAAAAATTCCGAACCCTTTTTTGATTAATTTATAGGAACAAGTGTTATTTCACCTAATTTTGTCGTTCCATTCACCTCAAAAGGTACAATTTTTTCGATATATCCGCTCTTTTTTATAGTTGCTTCATATCTTCCTTTAGTAAGTAGTGCCGTGAATTGACCATAATATCCATACGAGTCTTCGATACTTACAATTCCAAAAGAAGATTCAGCATCTCTGATAATAACCCTACATCCTGAAATCCCCCGGCCAGTGTTGACATCGATTATATCTCCTGAAATGTATGCGATACGTCTCAAAATAATTGTTCCTAAATCAGTGTTATTGTCCATATTAAATTCAACTGAATCGAGACAATAAAACCCATTTTCATCCATATCACCACTACCTATTACAAGGTTGTATTCACCCGCCGGAAGAGAATTATACGAAATGGTTTCATTACCAGAAAAATAAAAGTCTAATATGAGTTTTCCATTATCAACAGAACAAAAATATTCCGTAGAATTTTCAGAATCCTGATTCTCAATCCAGATTTTTGCCATTTTCAATGGAACAAGATTTCCGTTGTTATCGTAGTATACAAGATTTGCATTGAGAGTAAATTCCTTATCATGTTGGTATAGCTTTACAGTAATGTGTCCATTACCGAATTCATCTACCAAAAAATCATGTTCCGGAACTATATACTTATTTACCGGAATCCAGAACTCATGAGGTTGATTTTCATCGCGGTTGATGTAATAATCGAACCTGATGCAATATCTTCCATTTTCGATGAGTGGAACATCAGGAATATATAGATACTGGTCATCTATTATTCTGATATTATCGTGTCCTGTTGAAATATAACCACTGTATATATCATTATCTAATTCTATACCATCAATCAAATCAGAATATGTACGATTATCTGTGAAAATTTGTGAGATATTTATTGATTCATTTGTTTCACCATTGATGAAGTTTATGGATAAATTACGATTAGTCTTTTTCAATCGAATATCCAAACATATTTCACCCGAAGTATTGACATAGAAATCGGAATACTGGAATCTTGAGGGAACTACCCAATATTTATCAACGGAGCCTGCATCATATCCGATATAGTAAAGTCCATTTTTTTGAATTAATACATTCTTAAAATGTATTTTTTTGTTGTCTACGATTGTTATTCTATCATCTGTCCCGGCAGCTCCATTTCCGATATCACTTCCGATGATATATTCAGTATCACTGTAAACAAAATCCATATATTCTTTATCGTTAATTATTTTGTCGATGAGTACACATGCAGAATAATCTAAAAGAAATACTTCAGAAAGAGGTATTATATCATTGGTTTCATCATCTACATACTGAATATAAAATTCCGTAAAATCATCACCTAATGCAATAGGACTCCATCCCGCTTCCTTCCGTGACAATTTCATTGCCTCTGCGCGGGTTACTTTTCCATCCCCATTCACATCGCCGGCTTTGAAGTTTATGTCTTTCGCGGAAATCGGCCATCCCGCAAAATACTTTGCCAGCAAATCACTGTCCTCTTTGTCAACTGTACCATCGCCGTTCATATCTCCCGGGATAGGTGTTTCTTCAACATTGTCGGGATAGATGGGTACAATAGGCGTAATTGGTAAAATGATTTCCTTTTCTTCTTCGTCAGGTTCTACCGGCGCAATAGGATAAACGATAGTTTCGCCGATTTCCGGTACTAGAACTGTATCATTCGCATATACAGAAGCACTCATGCCACATATTAACAGAACAGCGAACAATATGAACAGTATTTTCTTTTTCATAAATGTTATCCTTTATTTATGTTTTGTTTGTTAATTGGATTTTATCATATTCTACCAATTATGTCAAGATACTTGTGGAGGCTTTTCAATAATTTGTGTATTTAAGAAAATTCCGGAAATTCTGTCATCCGCGGAAATAGGCCCGGTTGTAGTTCGACGGACGCGCACGCAGAAGATCGACGCGGCGATCCGCACCCGCGCCGAACCGGGTCAGATACATCGTGTCGCCCTTGACGGAGACAACGTCGAACGCGGTTTCCGTGATGGTTCCGGCAGTACGCTCGGGGCATCCCGGTGCCCACTGCTGGAGCATCGCGCAGAGGGTCGTGATCTGCGGAAGATCGCCGTCGTAGCGGACGTTGTCGTAGTGGACATGACCGGCGAAAAGTGCCAGAACCTTCTTGCACTGCCGCACATGGAACGTCAGACGGGGGCCGTTCAGCAGATCATCGTAGGGTTTGATACCGTCGGGCTTACCCTCGGTTCCCCAGATGCCCGCGTTGGACAGCGGCGTGTGGCCGAAAACGAAAATCGAACGGTCGGTGTTGAGTGCTTCGTTTTCAAACCATTCTGCCTGCGCGTTGGAGATTTCGAGCCGCCAGCCGAAGGGATACTGCCCGTTTTTATCGGTCAGATAGGGCTTGTCCGTGCAGTCGAGGAAGACAAAGCGGTAGCCGCCGGCTTCGGTATCGACATCGGTGTAGTAGTAATTGTTGTCCGTGGGATTGTATTTTCCGCAGATTTCGCGCATTTCGTCCGGCAGGATGGCGTTCCGCGTGTCGAGGTGATGGTCGATCATGTTGCCGATGCCGTCGTCGTGATTGCCGATGCAGCAGTGAACGGGGATGTTCAGCGCGTACATTGCGTCCATCATCCGACGGTGGGACGCGCGCATTTCGGCGGGATCGGAGTGATAGTCGTTGCCGATGTCTCCGCCGCTGACCAGAAACTGAATTTCCGGACAGCGGTCGAGAAGATACCGCATGGATTTCACGGCGGGAACCACGGAGTTTGCGAGTTCGTTGTGCTGGTCGGTGATGAAAATGAAGTTCAGAGGCGCGCCGATCTGTTTGATCTGCGCGATTTTTTCGTCGTAATGGTCGGTGAGATACCGAAGATCGTCTGCGTTCATGGGAGTCCTCCGCAAGCGTTTTTTGTGGTCATTATACCCCGGATTCGTTTTTTTGTCAAGAGATCGTGTGCAAACCTCTTGACTATTCCGGCAAAATGGTGTATTATTAAAACTGCCAAACGAAAATTTAGTTATTTTAATGACGAAACTACTTTATAAACGAGACATCAGGATGGTATGGACATGGAAAGTATCAAACGGCATTTCAGAAGGTTCGGAAAAAGGAAACAGGCGGACATGACCGAGGGGAACATTATCCGCCACCTCATCACGTTTGCGTTCCCCCTGTTTATCGGGAACATTTTCCAGCAGCTCTACAACACCGTGGACACATGGGTCGTCGGAAACTACGTCAGCAACGAGGCGTTTTCGGCGGTCGGCTCGGTCGGTCCGATTATCAATCTGCTGATCGGCTTTTTCCTCGGGCTGTCGAGCGGTGCGGGGGTCGTCATTTCACAGTATTACGGCGCGAAAAAGTACGACCGCGTGCATGACACCGTGCATACCGCGCTGCTGATGACGATTGTCATGGCGGTGGTCTTCACGGGTCTCGGCATTGCAATGGTTCCGTTCATGCTGAATTTCATGAAAACGCCAGCGGAGGTTATTCCGGAAGCGACGACGTATCTGACGATCTATTTTGCCGGGGTGATCGGGCTGATGATCTACAACATCGGTTCCGGGATCCTGCGTGCGATCGGGGACTCGCAGCGTCCGTTCTATTTCCTCGTCGTTTCGGCGGTGCTGAACACCATTCTTGACCTTGTATTCGTCATCGCGTTTGACATGGGCGTGGCCGGGGTTGCGCTGGCGACCGTGATTGCACAGGGTGTTTCGGCGGTTCTGGTGCTGATTCTGATGCTGCGTACCGACCTGTGCATCAAGCTGATCCCGCGTGACCTGAAAATGCACTGGGATATGCTCGCCAAAATCGTGCGCGTCGGGATTCCGGCGGCGATCCAGATGGCGATCACGTCGTTCTCGAACATTTTCGTGCAGTCGTACATCAACTATTTCGGTGCGGACTGTATGTCCGGCTGGACGGCGTACGCGAAGATCGACCAGTTCATCTTCCTGCCGATGCAGTCGCTGGCACTGGCATCCACGACGTTCGTCGGTCAGAATCTCGGCGTGAATCAGGAGGAACGTGCGCGCAAGGGTGCGGATACCGCGCTGTATATGGCAGGTGCGCTGACCGTGCTGATTATCATTCCGATTCTGATTTTCGCGCCGGGCTTCGTGAGCTTCTTCAACGACAAGCCGGAAGTGGTCGAATACGGGCAGATGCTTCTGCGGTACATCACGCCGTTCTATGTGGTCTGCACGGTGAATCAGGTGTACTCCGGTGCGCTGCGCGGAGCGGGGAACAGTACCGCGCCGACGGTGATTATGCTGATTTCGTTCGTGGCGGTGCGGCAGATTTACCTGTTCGTGATGGCAAACTTCATCGCCAATGAAATTATTCCGATTGCGATGGGCTATCCGCTCGGCTGGGTGGTATGCAGTACGAGCGTGTTCATCTACTACAAACGGACGAAGCTGTCGAAGACCAGAGTGGTCAAGGACAACGAATAAGCAATTTCATAAAAAATTTTCGGAAAACTGTGATTATGTCACAGTTTTCCGTCTGTTTTTCTGGTATAATAAGGACAAATCAAAATAAAGGAGTCCCCCATGCAGTATCTTATCACCTTCCTCGAAGGTTTTATTTCCTTCATTTCTCCCTGTATGCTCCCGATGCTTCCGCTGTACGTCTCGTATTTTGCCGGAAACGCGGACAAAAAGCATAAAACCCTCGCCCGCGCGCTCGCGTTTGTCCTCGGTTTCACGGTCGTCTTCACCATGCTCGGCCTGTTCGCCGGAACGCTCGGTCAGCTCCTCGCGCGGTATCAGACCGTTGTCAACATCGTCAGCGGTGCGCTGGTCGTTGTGTTCGGTCTCTCCTACCTCGATGTCATCCGCCTGCCCATGTTCAAGGGAATGCAGGGCGGACGCTCCGTCACCAGTGTATTCTCCGCGTTCCTGTTCGGCGTGATCTATTCCGTCAGCCTGACGCCGTGCGTCGGTGCGTTCCTCGGTTCCGCGCTCATGATGGCGTCCTCTGCCGGAGGTGCATTGACCGGTACGCTCCTTCTGCTGACGTATTCGCTCGGTCTCGGCGTCCCGTTCCTCGTTTCGGCGGTGCTGATTGACCGGCTGAACGCGGTGTTCGGCGCGATCAAAAAGCATTACCGGGTTGTCAACATCGTCTGCGGCGTGTTCCTGATCGTCGTCGGCGTGCTGATGATGTTCGGATTGCTGAATCTCCTGTTATCTGTATTTTCGTGAGGTGACTATGAACAATAAACTCAAATATCTCGTGATTGCCGCTCTGTTTGTCGGTGTGTTCGCCGCAGCGGTGATCGGCTACAACGCGCTCTCCAAGGCATACACCCCGCCGCCGGTCAATTTTGAACTCCCCGATTCCGGAAAACATCCAGATGCCGGAAGTACGGGCGGCGATACGGTTCCGTCGGATGTGGAAACTCCTTCCGACGATGCGGCCGAGCCTGCCGAAGAAACCGAAGAAGTCCTCGCGCCCGACTTCACCGTCCTCGATTATGACGGCGCGGACGTAACTCTCTCCGACCGTCTCGCGGACGGAAAGCCGATTGTCCTCAATTTCTGGGCAACGTGGTGCGGCCCCTGCAAATCCGAGCTTCCTTACTTTGACAAAGCCGCCGCCGAATACGCGGACGAAGTCACGTTCATGCTCATCAACCTGACCGACGGTCAGCGGGAAACGCCGGACGGGGTCAAGGAATTCATGGAAGACAACGGCTACACGTTCCCCGTGTACTTCGATACCGAATACAGCGCGGCGATCCCCTACGGCGCGAATTCCATCCCGCTGACGTATTTTGTCACGTCCGACGGCGTGGTGGTCGGCGGCTACATGGGCGCGATGCCGGAAGAAACGCTGTACAATTATCTCGGACAGCTTCTCGAACTGGAAAAAGCGGTGAAGGAAACGCCGTAATTGGAGGAAAATCATGGATATCTCGTATGATCTGCACACCAAAATCCCGCTGAGATTTCGTGCGGACGGCAAATTCCGCATTCTGATGGTGTCCGACATCCACGGCGGTGCGGGGTACGCGGCGGACAAGACGATCCGCGCACTTCAGGCATTGGTGGACGAAACGAAGCCCGACCTCGTCCTGTTCGGGGGCGATACGGCGGGACCCGGGGTGATCCACATCGAAACGGCGGAACAGCTCCGCGAAATGCTCGACGGTCTGTCTTCGCCGATGGAAAACGCCGGAATTCCGTGGGCGCACGTCTACGGCAATCACGACGACAATTTCGGGCTGTCGAACGCGGAACAGCAGACGGTGTACGAAGCCTATCCGCACTGTGTATCGAAAGCCGGTCCGGCGGACATTTCCGGGGTCGGGAACTACGTCCTGCCCGTGTACAGCGCGGACGGGGAGCGGATTCTGTTCAACGTGTTCGGGCTGGATTCGCACAGCGGAATGCGGGAATTTACGGAAGAATTCGGGCTTCCCGCCGATACGAAATTCTTCCAGCCGTCGTCTCTCGCTCAGAGCGGGTACGACACCGTTCATTTTGACCAGATTGCGTGGTACTGGCAGACCTCGCGTGCGCTGGAACAGTACAGCGGCGCGAAGATTCCCGCGCTGATGTTCCTGCACATTCCGCTGCCGGAACACGCGCTGATTACGATGCACCGCGACGACTGCAAATTCGAAGGCGGTCAGCTCGAGGATGTGGCGTGTACGCCGCTGAACGGCGGATTGTTCTCGGCGTGTCTCCAGCGGGGCGACGTGCGCGGGATTTTCTGCGGACACGACCATGTGAACGACTTCTGCGGGGAATACTGCGGGATCAAGCTGGGGTACGACGGGTTCCTGAGCTATCACGCCTGCCACAAAAATCTCATCCGCGGCGGACGTGTGTTCGATCTGTCGGCGGATGATCCGGCGAAGATGGAGACGTACATGGTGCGGGTACACGATCTTCTCGGGGATGAGGGAAATTCATAAATCAAAAAGGAGACGATCCGTGAGGAAACGTCTCTTTTTTTATGGAAAAAAGAAATAGGGTGTAAGAAATCCTTGAGTTCGTTCGTATTATAAAGTATAATGTTTTTATGAAATCGTAAGGAAGGACAAACCTGTGTTATGAAGAAACAATCACTGGACGACGATATTTTTGATGCTGTGCTGGCGCAGGCGTTCACGGAAGCGGTCGCGGAGGAATTCGCGGATGTTCCGAAGCCGGAACCGTTCGATCTGCTTCCCGCGAACCGGCAGCGATCCCGCAGAAAACGGCGGATACGGCTGCTCGCGGGACTGGGCATCGCGGTGGTCATCGGACTGTCGGTATGGCTGGTATGGCTGGGGGGCAGTCCGGACGGATATTCGATTGAAACGCCGGAATATGTGTACGGATATATTCCGGAGGATTATGTGGTGACGAAATACAGAGATAAGGGATGTATAGGATATTCGTTTGAAAATTCTATAGATAAAACATATATAACAATTAACTATTCTCCGAGCCAATGGACTTCATTCAGCGTAGATAACGAATTTTCTACCATAACAGAACACAGTATCAATGGCAATATCGTATACTGGATGACCTATTCCAAAACAATCAGTAATGTTGAGACTTTATTCTGGAATGACAACTATAATATATTTGAAATATACGGCAATGTCTCCGAAAAAGTTCTTTTCAAGATCGCAGAACATATCACACGCAAACCCCAATGAAACCGGAGGAATACTATCATGTACGCACTGACCCTTTATTTATGTGACATCGCATCCGAGGAGGAGCAGGACAAGCTGACCGTCCTGTACAACAGCTACCTGAATGTCATGATGCACGTCGCGCAGAAATATGTCGGAAAATATCAGGCGGAAGAGGATGTCGTCCATAACGCCATCCTGAAAATCATCGCCAATCTGGATAAAATCGATCTCGCGGAAAAACTGAAAACGAAAAATTTTGCCTGCCTTGTCACGAAGCACTGCGCGATCGACTGGCTGCGGAAGCATCAGCGGGAGACGTGTGCTTCTCTGGACGAGATTCCGCCTCTGCTGGAAAGCGACGAGTGTCCGCCGCTCGATTATGTGACGACCGAGGACGGGTATGCGAATCTGGTCGGGTGCATTCACCGGCTGAACGATACCTACCGCGAGGTCTGCGATCTGAAATTTGTCGGGGGCTACCGGGACAAGGAAATTGCGGAGATTCTCGGGATTCCCGAAAATACGGTGGGCGTGCGGATTCACCGGGGAAGGAAACAACTGATTGCCATGCTGAAGGAGGAGGGGGAACATGAAGAATCCGTCGATGGAAGAAACGATCTTTGACGCGGTTCTCACGCGGGCGTTTGCCGACGCGTTTACGGAGGAGCTGGCGGAGCTTGAGAGGGACTGCCCGGAAACCGTGGACTATCCGGAAAACTACCGGAAGATCGAGCGGAAGGCGTACCGGAAGCGTTGGGGCGGCGGATTCCGGCGGAGCAGATGGAACCGGACGATGCAGCGTGCGGCGGCATGGATTCTGGTGATCGGACTGGCAGGCGGTATGCTGGTGATGATGATACCGGAGGTGCGTGCGGGATTCCGGAATCTGGTTGCGACATCGTTTGAGAAGTATGTACGATTTGAATCCGCTGCATCTGCCGCAATGCAGGTTGACCTGACCGGTGGATATCGGTATGAATATATTCCCGAAAATTATCGGGTGACTGAGGAATATGATTTAGTCGGAATTGAAATGAAATTTGAGAGTCTTGAGGATGATACATATTTTTGGATTAACTATTTCCCTGAAGATGCCGGCTCTATTTTATATGATAATGAACATGCAGATATCAGTGAACATGATGTTAATGGGAATAATGCGTTCCTGCTGTATTTCTGGGAAAGTGATGATTATATTCTGACATGGAATGATGGGGAACATATTTTTGAGATCGACGGAAATATTTCCGCAGACGAAATTCTGAAAATCGCCAGAAACATCTTCAAAATCGAATAGCAAAAAGGGAGACGCGCGTCTCCCTTTCCGTTATTTGATTCCGTAACGATCGGTGTATTTGAGAACAATGTTAACCCAGTGTTCGTGCGTGAAATTCTTCCGCACATCGGACGGGTCAACGTAGGCTCCGTTCATAAGGCACTGGATCAGTGCTTCGGCAATCATCGCTTCGCGGGT
The DNA here is from genome assembly GCA_015065295.1 of Oscillospiraceae bacterium. GTDB lineage: Bacteria > Bacillota > Clostridia > Oscillospirales > CAG-272 > UMGS1696. The sequence continues at coordinate 1,796 of SVQN01000064.1, read as the reverse complement.
GAAGGATTCGGAGAGGTATTTTTCAAATTCTATGTTCATTTTCCGATCCACACCTTCGATTGCGCCGAGATAGAAATAACTGTCGCGTCCCAGAAGTTCGCCGAGTTTTTCAAAACAGGCGATCCCTTCCGCAATTTCGGCGACGGTGACTTTGCGCTTGTACTGCATCTGCCGCTGACCGCCGCAGAGAAGGTTGTCGACCGAGGTCTCCAGTACGTTGGCGAGATCGGGCAGAATCGCGGTGTCCGGAAGCGTTTCGCCGCGTTCCCATTTGGAAACCGCCTGCGGCGAAACAGACAGACGTTCGCCGAGGTCGTTCTGGGTGATTCCTTTTCCCTTACGCAGGGCATAAATCTGTTCTCCCATGGATTTCGGATTGACGGGCATTTGGGTTTCCTCCGTTGTATGGTTGTATACTGAACCGGTTCATGTCTATATTGTAACGCAGAGCGGAGGATTTTGCAATAACCGCGCGGGTTATATTTCCGAGGACAGATTCAAATGCGGGGTGAGTCCCGGAAAAAAACAAAAAAACAAGGCACAATACAGATTCAAAAAATCCGCACCGTACCTTGTCAAATTTTCTCAGTATAAAAAGGTTTTTGGAAGGGGTTCGGGGAAACCTTTTTCCTCAAAAAAGGTTTCCCCGAGAAAACAATATTCTCATTCCCCCAACTCCCGGACAGCGAATCCTGCGCCGATGCCGGAGGCGATCTGGGCGCAGCGTTCGAGGTCGGGGTCGGATAACGTGCCGCGTACCACGGTGAGAATCACCTTCGGAACGTACTTGGCGGCTTCTCTGGCGAATTTCAGCACACCCGCGAAGGTGTCTTCGCCGAATTTCGGATGGCAGAGCCGGTCGTATGTATCGGGATCGGCGGCGTTCAGGCTGATGGAGATGCAGTCCACGAGACCACGGAAGGCGGGCGCGGTGTCTTCCTTCATGATGAGGGAGGCGTGCCCGTTCGTGCAGACGCGGATGGGGGTGTTCGAGCGTTCCCGGATGACCTTGCAGGTCGAGAGCATATCGTAAAGGCGGCAGGTCGGTTCGCCGAGACCGCAGAAGACGATTTCGGTGAACATATTCAGGTTGTGGGACGTTACTTCGGCGATGATTTCCTCAAGTGTGGGTTCACGCTCCAGGCGCAGATCGACGAAAGACCCGCGTGCCGCAGGTTCACGAACGCAGAATTCACATCGGTTCGTACAGTGATTCGTCAGATTCACATACAAATTGTTCTTTATAACGTAAGTTATAACCATGTTTCCTCCGGCTCTCGGTGGGGGTGTGGGGAACGTGAGATTTCGCGGGGAACCTTTTTTAAGGAAAAAGGTTCCCCGCACCCCTCCAAAAACCTTTTCAAATTGATAAATTAATAGAGAGTGTGCGGATTGTTGGTTGAATTACAGAGTGATATTGAACAGACGGCAGGTGTTTTCTACGGTGATCGCCGCCATGTCTTCGGGGGATTTCCCGCGGATGTCCGCGACGGCTTCCAGCGTGTGGTGCATATAGCCGGAATAGTTCATCTTGCCGCGGTGCGGAACCGGCGGAAGATACGGGCTGTCCGTCTCCACAAGGATGCGGTCTTCCGGCACGATTGCCGCCGCTTCCTTCACCTTTGCCGCATTTTTGTAGGTCACGGGACCGGAGAAGGAGATATACCATCCCTTGCTGCAGAACTGACGTGCCACCTCCGCACTGCCGCTGTAGCTGTGCATGACGCCGGTCACGTCGGGATAACGTGCGAGCAGATCGAGCGTATCGCCCATGGCGTCGCGGGTGTGGATGATGA
>SVQN01000063.1 GCA_015065295.1 Oscillospiraceae bacterium | reverse complement strand
GCTTACTTCAGCATTTGTCTGCTGTTTGTCAAGGGCGGCGGTCTTTCGGGGATTGGTTTTCTTCAACTTTTTTCATTTAAGGGATTGACTTTTTATAGTTAGTCTTTCGTAAAAAATTTGGCTAATGACCCAACCTTCCCTTTGGAAAGTCGAGTGAATGGTGAATGATTATTTCAGAGAGACGAATCGGGGTCTGAACACTTGAAAATATAGTTGTGCCAAGCAGTTCCGTCATAACCAACCTCATTCACAAAATCAAACAATCCCCGAGCTTCCACGATGAGTTCTTCAAGCGAATGCCCAATAAAGTTCCGGTCATATTCTTCTTCCTCAATGAGTTTAATGCTTCGTTCGGGAATTTTACCGTTTCCTTCATACACTGTAATAAAAACCTGCCCGTTATCGTTCAACACTTTTCTCATATTGGAAAAAGCTGTTTTCAGTTCGCTTTTTTCTATATGGACAAGTCCTGCGATTATAAAAATCGCATCCACTTTCCCTATATAGGAATAATCGTTCAGTATGTTTTCCTGATAAAAGGAGATGTCGGGATTTTTTTTGCGTGCAATTTTCAGGCTTTCTTCGCTGAAGTCAATTCCAACAACGGTGTAGCCAAGATTGTGTAATCGCTGTGTTTCGTAACCGGCACCGCAACATAAATCCAGGAAACGACTGCCCGAGGGATAATTCTTTGCAAAATCAAACATAGATGGCACATCGGGAACATTGTTATATCCCGATTCAGCCCATTCGTTGGCAGTTTTATTGTAGAAATCTACTGTGTTCTTCATGTTTTATCCAGAACCTGTCTTGTGTCAAGGTTAGATATGTTCTATAACCTCGTTCGTTATTGTAGGGACACGGCGTGCCGTGTCCGTCAAACATATTGGAAAGGCAAAATTTTAACGGATTCTTATCGGAAACAAATATATTTGACAAAATATCATTTGTCCAAATTGATCGACGGACACGGCACGCCGTGTCCCTACAGGTTATCGAACAGGGCTATTGAAGTTTTCTGACTTAATAGTGAATAACGATAGCTTAACATTACGTTACCTGACAGACGGACAATTTGATATAGTTATTCACTATTAACTATTAGCTCTTAGTTCATCAGGTTTCGTCGTCGAGCTTGAGGACGGCCATGAACGCTTCGGGGGAAACCTGTACGGAACCGAGCTGGCGCATCTTCTTCTTACCTTCCTTCTGCTTTTCGAGCAGCTTCTTCTTACGGGTGATGTCACCGCCGTAACACTTCGCAAGAACATCCTTGCGGAGAGCCTTGACCGTTTCGCGGGCGATGATCTTGGAGCCGATCGCCGCCTGGATCGGGACTTCAAAGAGCTGACGCGGAATGTTGTCCTTCAGCTTTTCGGCAATCTTTCTCGCACGGCCGTATGCCTTTTCCGCATGGACGATGAACGTCAGCGCGTCCACCATGTCGCCGTTGAGCAGGAAGTCGAGCTTGACAAGGTCGGACGGTTCGTAGCCTTCGAGTTCATAGTCGAGGGAAGCGTAACCGCGGCTGCGGGATTTCAGCGCGTCGAAGAAGTCGTAGATGATTTCGTTCAGCGGCAGCTTGTAGTGGAGTTCCACACGCTCGGTGTCGATGTACTTCATGTCAATGAACACGCCGCGGCGGTCCTGACAGAGATCCATGATGCCGCCGACGTATTCGGTCGGGGTGATGACGGATGCTGCCACGATCGGTTCGGCGGCCGTTTCGATTTCGTCCGGCGGCGGATAGTTCGTCGGGTTGTCGATCCGGATGAGTTCACCATTGCGCTTGGTGATTTCGTAAATTACGCTCGGAGCCGTGGTGATGAGGTCGAGGTTGAACTCGCGTTCGAGACGTTCCTCGATGATTTCCATGTGGAGCAGTCCGAGGAAGCCGCAGCGGAAGCCGAAGCCGAGAGCGATGGACGTTTCCGGTTCAAAGGTGAACGCCGCGTCGTTGAGCTGGAGCTTTTCGAGAGCGTCCTTGGTTTCATTGTAGCGGGCACCGTCGGCAGGATAAATCCCGGCGTAAACCATCGACTGAACCTTCTTGAAGCCCGGGAGCGGTTCGTCGGCGGGGGCTTCTACCTTGGTTACGGTGTCGCCGACACGGGTGTCCGCTACATTTTTGATGGAAGCGGTGAAGTAGCCGACTTCGCCTGCGGAGAGGGAACCGGTGGAACGCAGACCGAACGGGTCCATAACGCCGACTTCGACAACGTCAAATTCCGCACCGGTGTGCATGAGCTTGATCTTGTCGCCGACAGTGAGCGTACCTTCCATAACGCGGATATAAACGACAACGCCGAGGTAGCTGTTGTAGACGGAGTCGAAAATGAGACACTGGAGGGGCGCATCCGCGTCACCTTCCGGCGCGGGAACATCGCGGATGATCGCGTCGATCACGTCCTTGATGTTCAGACCGGTCTTTGCGGAAACGACGGGAGCCATGTCGGCGGGAATGCCGATGACATCCTCGATTTCCTGCTTGCAGCGGTCGGGCATTGCGGAGGGAAGGTCGATCTTGTTGATGACGGGGACGATTTCGAGGTTTGCGTCCACGGCGAGGTAGGCGTTGGCGAGGGTCTGCGCTTCGATGCCCTGCGTTGCGTCAACGACGAGGAGCGCACCTTCGCACGCATTGAGCGAACGGGACACTTCGTAATTGAAGTCGACGTGACCGGGGGTGTCGATCATGTTGAGGGCGTACTGTTCGCCGTTTTCGTCGGTGTAGTCGATGCGGACAGCGCGCGCCTTGATGGTGATGCCGCGTTCGCGTTCGAGATCCATGTTGTCGAGGAGACGGTCTTCCATTTCCCGTTCGGAGACGGTGTTGGAAAACTCCAGAATCCGGTCGGCAAGGGTGGACTTGCCGTGGTCTATATGAGCAATAATCGAGAAATTACGAATATGCTTCTGCTTTTCGGTAAGAGACATAGGGACTCCTTGGTTTTGGAAAAATCTTATCATTATATTATAACAGATAAAGCATGGAAAAATCAAGTATTCCGGGAGAAAAATCCACTGTTTGTGCCAGTCTGCACATCCCCTTGACAAACCGCCGAAATTCCTCTATAATGAAGAAAAAACGAAATGAGGAATCCTCCGATGAAAACCAATTTTACACCGGATTACCGGAACATCGAGATGGCGGCGCGGAACATCGAGGCTCCCCGTCTGCCGCTGTACGAACACATCATCTGTACAGACATCATGGAAGAAATCATGAACGACAAGTTCGGCGGGCTGTGGGGCGGCGATCATGCAGACAAGGTTGAATTTTTCCGCCGTACCTGCAATTTCTGGAAAACGATGGGCTACGATACCATCTCGTTCGAGTGCTGCATCGGCGGGGTATATCCCGGCTCCGGTGCGCTCGGCGGACACATCCCCGGGGTAATCCAGACCTACGAGGATTTCGAAAAATACCCGTGGGACGAAATTCCCGACCGGTATTTTGACCGGATGAGCGAGAATTTCCGCTGTCTGCGCGAAGCCCTTCCGGACGGCATGAAGGCGGTCGGCGGTGTCGGAAACGGCGTGTTCGAGTGTGTGCAGGATTTAACCGGCTATATGTCCCTCTGCTACATCCGTGAGGACGATCCGGAGCTGTACGCGGGACTGTTCCGCAAAACGGGCGAAGTTGCCGCGAAAATCTGGGAACGCTTCCTGCGGGAATTTTCCGATATTTTCTGCGTCATGCGCTTCGGCGACGATCTCGGCTTCAAATCCACGACCCTTCTGCCGCCGGATGATATCCGGACACACGTCATCCCGCAGTATAAGCGGATCATCGACCTCGTTCACGCGGCGGGGAAGCCGTTCCTGCTCCATTCGTGCGGCTGTATTTTCAACGTCATGGACGATATGATCGCGGCGGGCATCGACGCAAAGCATTCGAACGAAGACCAGATCGCGCCGTTCCCGGAATGGGTGAAGCGTTACGGCGAAAAAATCGGCAATTTCGGCGGCATCGACACGGACGCGGTCTGCCGTCTCGACCGTCAGGAAATGCGCGAATATATTACGGATGTGGTGAAGCAGTGCCGGGGTCACGGCGGATTTGCGTTCGGTTCGGGAAACTCGATCCCGCGGTATGTTCCGGCAGAAGGGTATCTCACGATGGTGGAAACCGTGCGTGAACTGCGGGGAGAGGGCTGATGAAAGCCGTTATCACCGATCTTGACCGGACGCTTCTGCGTACCGACAAAAGCATTTCCGGCTATACGGCGGAGGTTCTGAAACAATGCCGTGAACGCGGGATTCTGGTCATGACCGCGAGTGCAAGACCTCTGCGGGATGTCCGGGACTATCGGAAACTGATACCATTTGATGCCGTGACAGCAACGAACGGCGCGGTGGTTGAACTTCCGGACGGACGATTGGAATACGGAATCCGGCGGGAAAGCGGGGAACAGATTCTGGCTGACCTGCTGAAGTTTCCGGATGTGTTTCTCTCGATTGAAACCAGCGGCGGCCTGTATTCCAACCGGGATATTCCCGTCTGGAAGCCCGTGATTTATGAGGATTTTCCGAAACTGCCGGACGGTGTTGTCCTGTATAAAATTCTGGCAAGCAGCAGCCGTCGTGAGCTTTATGACGGAATCACGCGGACGCTGACGGACGATGTGTATCATACCGTCGCCAATCGGGAACTCGTGCAGATTATGAGTACGGAAGCGACGAAATGGAACGGAGTCCGGAAGATGCTCGGCTGTTTCGGAATTTCGCCGGACGATGCGGTTTACTTCGGAGATGACAACGACGATATCGAACCGATCCGGAACTGCGGACTGGGCGTTGCGGTTTCCAATGCGATTCCGGCGGTTCTGGAAGCCGCCGACCGGATCGTGGACAGCAACGACAGCGACGGAGTGGCGCGGTTTATTGAGAGAAATATTTTGAGATAAAAAGAAAGTCTGTGCAGATTTGAAATGCACAGACTTTTAATTTTACCTCGTTGCAAGGAAATACACAATCACCGCCGCACCAAGCGCGATCCGGTACCAGCCGAATACCTCAAAGCTGTGCCGCCGCACAAATCCCACGAGGAATTTCAGCGATACCAGCGATACCACAAACGCCGTCAGAATCCCGACGATCATCGTCATTACTTCCACACCCGTGAATGCGACCGCACCGTCCAGTATGTATTTCGCAATCTTCAGCATACTTGCGCCGAGCATCACCGGAAGGGCAAGGAAGAATGAAAATTCCGCCGCTGCCGTCCGCGATACGCCCACGCACATCGAACCGATGATCGTCGAACCGGAACGCGATGTTCCCGGAATCAGCGAAAGCATCTGGAAACAGCCGATTTTGAACGCCGTCATGTTCGTCAGACCTTCCGCTTCCGTTACGCGGTATACCTTGTTCTTGTTGCGACGTTCGATCACGATAAACACAACCCCGTACAGAATCAGCATCGCCGCAACGACAACGTAATTGTACAGGTATTCGTCCAGCAGATCGTCGAACAGAATCCCGACAATTGCCGCAGAAACCGCCGCAATCACGATTTTCAGCCAGAGATTCCACGTCTCTTTCTTCTCCAGCGGAGATTTCGCCGGATTCCACGGATTCAGCCGCCCGAAGTACATGACCACAACCGCCAGAATCGATCCGAGCTGAATGACCACGCGGAACATTTCCATGAATTCCGGCGATACGTCCAGCTTCACGAATTCGTCGAACAGGATCATGTGCCCCGTACTCGAAACCGGCAGCCACTCTGTAATCCCCTGTACAACCCCGATAAAGAACGCTTTTAAAATTTCAAAAATAAAATCCATAAAATTCGCTCCCAACTCCGTTTCTCTTTCCAGTATAAAGTTTTTTGAAAGGGGTTCGGGGAAAACTTTTTTTCAAAAAAAGTTTTCCCCGAGAAAAATTATCCAAGTCTCATAATATCGCCCGCGTGAACGGGGAACGGTACTTTCAGACGGAAGTACATCGACGGATGCGGTGCCGACGGGATCGGACGGTTCTGCGCGTCACGCAGGGTGTCCGCCTTGAACGCACGGCCGACGTGACCGGGAGAGATGAGTTCCACCGGATCGCCCGCCGAAACCTTGTTCCGCTGGATGAACAAGACATCGTACAGCCCGTCCTTGTCCGGAACGAGCGAATCCACGCACGCCGTCGCTATGTACGCCTTTTCGCGGATGTAGCCCAGTTCATGCACCACGTTCGCATCCTCATGCGGGGGCGTGAAGAAGAATCCCGTGCCGTATTCGCGGTGGCTGACGCCGTCCAGTTCGCGCGCCCATTCGTCTTTGAATGTATATGCCGACGGGTCGCGCCGGTATTCGTCGATTGCCAGACGGTAGGTGTTCGTGACAACCGCCGTGTAGTACGCACTCTTGACCCGTCCTTCGATCTTGTAGCTCGAAATTCCCGCTTCTTCCAGTTCCGGAATGTGCTCGATCATGCACATATCCTTCGATGCAATGAAGAATGTCTCGCCTTTTTCCTCTTCCGCCGAAACCACCGACGGAATGTCCGGACGGTTCGCTTCCGCAAGGTCAATCGCCGTCGGGGAATACTTCCACCGGCACGACTGCGCGCACGCACCGTGATTGGCATCGCGTCCCGTGAAGTAGTTCGACAGCAGACAGCGTCCGCTGTACGCAATGCACATCGCGCCGTGGACAAACGTTTCCAGTTCGAGCGAATCCGGAATGTTCGCGCGGATTTCTTTGATGTCTTCCAGCGTCAGCTCGCGCGCCAGAACAACGCGCTTTGCTCCCAGCTTGTGCCAGCCGATGCACGCCGCCGCCGAAACCGCGCTCGTCTGCGTGGAAATGTGGATTTCCATCTTCGGTGCGACTTCGCGGACCGTCATCAGTACACCGATGTCCGCCACGATGACTGCATCCACGCCGATCGCGTCAAGGAATTTGATGTAACCGCGAAGTTCCTCATATTCGTGCGTGTGCGGCATGACATTGAGGGTGATGTAAATCTTTACCCCGTGCTTGTGGCAGTAGTAAACCGCCGCGATCAGTTCCTCGCGGCTGAAGTTGCCCGACGCCGCCCGCATACCGAAACTTTTTCCGGCAAGATAAACGGCATCCGCGCCGTAATTCACGGCGGCCTTCATTTTTTCATAGTTTCCGGCAGGAGACAGAAGCTCCGCCTTTTTGCCCATATATGCCATATCAGAAATCGAGACAGAGACGCGCTTCCACAACGCTTCTTACAAACGTTGCCGCTTCCACATGGAGCGGATTGACCTGATAACCGGCCAGTGCTTCGACGGATTCAAATTCGGAATCGAGCATCATGTCCGCGTTGGAGGAAGGCAGACGGTCGGTCACAACCTTGAGGGAGATCATCCCGTCAATCTTACCGTTCAGATTTTCGAGCCGACGCTTTGCTTCTGCGCGAGCCGCGGTCTTTTCTTCTTCCGTGAGAGTTTCCTTGAGTTTCCAGAGAATAATATGCTTTACCATAAGTTTAAACCTTTCTTGAAAAGCTAATATTGAAAAGCTAATAGCTAATAGTGAATAGTGAATAGTGAATAGTGAATAGCTATGTCCAATCGTCCGTCAGGCCGACAGACATAAAGTTTAACCCAGCTATTCACTATTAGTTCTTAGTTATTAGCTGAATTAAACATTCATAATCACCGGCAGGATCATCGGCTTGCGCTTGGTCTTGGCGTAGAGGTATTTCGAGAGCGTGTCCTTGACGGCGGTCTTCATCTGCGTCCATTCCGTGATGCCGGAGTCGAGCGTGTCGCAGAGAACGTCGCGTACCATTTCGCGGACGGCATCCATGAGTTCTTCGCTTTCGCGCACATAGACAAATCCGCGCGAGATGATGTCCGGACCCGATACGATCGTTGCTTCGTCCACGTCCACGGTGGCAACCACAACGATCAGACCGTCCTGTGCCAGATGACGGCGGTCGCGGAGAACGATGTTGCCCACGTCGCCGACACCGTAGCCGTCCACCAGCATACGGCCGCTTGTGACGGTGCCGTTCTTCTTGCAGGAGTCGTGGTCAAGTTCCAGTACCTGACCGATGTCGCAGACGAAAATGTTCTTCGGGTCCATGCCCATGAATTCCGCCAGTTCCTTGTGCTGCATCAGGTGATGGTATTCGCCGTGGATCGGCATGAAGAATTTCGGCTTCGTCAGTGCGTGGATCAGCTTCAGTTCTTCCTGGCAGGCGTGACCGGAAACGTGAACGATCGCTTCGTCGTGATATACGTTCACGCCCTTCTTGTACAGCTCGTTGATGATGCGGCTGATAAGCTTTTCGTTGCCCGGAATTGCGTGGGACGACAGAACAACAAGGTCGTTCGGGGTCAGTTCCACCTGCGAGTGATCCGAGAATGCCATGCGGTACAGTGCCGACATCGGTTCACCCTGCGATCCGGTGGTGATGATCGTAATCATTTCCTGCGGATACTTGCCGATGTCCGCAATGTCGATCAGCGCGTAGTCCGGAACGTCCATGTATCCCAGCTCGACTGCCGCACCGACCACATTAATCATGCTCCGGCCGGTGATTGCAACCTTGCGGCCGAACTTTACACTCGCATTGATAATCTGCTGTACACGGTGGACATTGGAGGAGAACGTTGCAATGATGACACGATTGTCGGTGTGTGTCATGAAAATCTGGTCAAGGGCACTGCCTACGACACGTTCCGACGGCGTGAATCCGGAACGATCCACATTCGTGCTTTCACACATCAGAAGAAGAATGCCTTCGCGGCCGTATTCGCCGATGCGGGTGAGGTCCATCATTTCGCCGCTGACCGGGGAAACGTCCAGCTTGAAGTCACCGGTATGAAGAATCGTGCCGACAGGCGTACGGATGGCGATCATGCAGGCGTCGGCGATGGAGTGGTTCGCACGGATGAATTCGCACTTGAACGCACCCAGCTTCAGAACGGTTCCCGCTTCGACAGTCACCAGTTCCCGTGAGCCGAGCAGATGATGTTCGTCGAGCTTGCTTTCGAGGATACCGAGGGTCAGACGGGTACCGTAGACCGGCACGTTGATCTGCTTGAGAAGGTACGGAATGCCGCCGATATGGTCTTCGTGACCGTGAGTGAGAAGGATCCCGCGGATTCTGTCCGCATTTTTTTCCAGATAGGTGAAGTCCGGGATGACAAGGTCCACGCCGAGCATATCTTCGTCCGGGAAGGCAAGGCCGCAGTCAATGATAATCAGATCGTTTTCGTATTCGATGACCGCAATGTTCTTGCCGATCTCGTTCAGCCCGCCGAGCATCATGACGCGAACCTTGCTGGTTTGTTTCTTAGCCATAAGAGTTCCTTTCGTTCGTAAAAAGATATAATAGAATATGAATGCAGAAAAAGAGTATGTTCCTGAATTATTTGTACTTAAAATCACGACCAATTACGCGCGGATATGTAGGATGCCCCATACGCTGCGTAAAAATGATATCCCGGGCAGAAAAAACGAAACGGAAAAAACACCATGAACCGCAGAAACAGTGCGGCATGGAGACGTCTATGAAAGCGAACGGAACCGGCTGCAGAACCAGCAAAAAACGCGGCTGACGGTCATGGAGTTTTCCGAAGGCGGCGGAAGCGGCCATGACTTGAACTGCGGCAGGGGTGTTCGTTTGACAAACGGAATTTCCGCCGATCGAATGCGTACCCGGCGACAAATTAACCCGAACTTATTATACAACCGGAGACGGCAATAGTCAAGCGGCTGAATGTAAATTCCGGATGAAGAAGGTGGATTTCTTTGTACGGACCTTCACAGCGTACTGAGAATCAGCGCGACGGTGCCGATCAGAGCCGAAGAAGACGCAGCTCCGAGCGCAAACGCGGCGGCACGTCCGAACATGGGAGAATGCGCCGTTTTGCGGCAGGGAAGCGACTCGGAGGCTTCGCGTACAATCCGTTCGGCCTCCATGGCAAGGTCCATCCCGCCGATCGGGGAACTGCCGTCGGGGGCGTTTTTCTTCAAAATAAAATAAACTTCCTCAAAGTACATTCCGCCGATGTTTTTCATGCAGTACATCCGCTTCTGGCATCCGTGCATAAGGGGCCTCCGTTTCCGCAGAGAAGATGGTTGTGGATTCAGTATCGCCTGTTCGTCCGGCGTTATTCATGGAGAGCGGATTCTTTGAATATTTTCAGCGCGGCAATATGCCTGCCGGAGGAACAGAGCGGGAAAAATGACGAAAAAAGAAGAGAAAACGCGAATGTAAAATAAACAGGGATTAAAAATGCGGGGATATAGAAAAAATGTCAATGAAAGTATTGACAAGGCGAAAATTGTATGGTACAATGAAGGCGTTGAAAAAATAAGAAAATCTGATAATATTTTATATCAGCATAAACGGAGGAAAAGAAAATTATGAAATCTCTCGGTATCGTAAGAAAAGTTGATGAACTCGGAAGAATCGTTCTCCCTATCGAAACCAGAAAGCGTCTGGAACTCGCAGCGGGCGACGGCGTTGAAATTTTTGTTGAAAAGGACCGTGTGATCCTCAAAAAGTACGAACCTTCCTGTCTGTTCTGCGGAGATGCGGACGATGTTATCAACTACAAGGACAAGAAGATTTGCAGAGCCTGCCTCGAAGAACTCAAGAAGTCCGAAATCTGAGCGGAAGACCGTGAATAATAACGCTTTGGAACGAATGTTTCAGGGCGTTTTTTGTTTTTATTCAGGTTAATAAAGTATAAGTTTTTTGGTGACTGATTTGCTCATATTTGTCAGAAACACAAACTTGTGTCCGAAGATTGTTTTCAGAAAAATAGTTTCATATTGTATACTGTTGATCTGCGGAGGTTCTGTGTATGAAAACAAAGAGATAACAGGAGATTATGCAAATATCCGACATAACCGGCGGGGGAGTGCATTAAAAATGATGAGCGAAAAAGAAAATATATTGTGAATTATACACAAAAAACAGAGAGGAGAATTTCACGGAAAGAAAACTGGTTCTTGCCATGGAATCCATTTTTAAGAATAAAAAACTACACATGACGTTGAAAATCATGTGCAGCTTTTTTTGATTTATTGTGGATAAAAATCCCTCGAAATACAGAAATTATCTCTTTTTGGTTGCGATTTCCATGAGAGCCTGCGCGATGAATTCGTCGGTCGGCATTGCCCCCTTGTCTTCACCGGCGCGGGTACGGACGGAAACGGTCCCGTTCTGCATATCGCGTTCGCCGACAACGAGCATATACGGGGTCTTTGCGAGCTGAGCCTGACGGATCTTGTAGCGCATGGTTTCGTTGGAGTCGTCGCAGTGAACCTTGATGCCGGCTGCTTCGAGCTTCTTGGTAACTTCCCATGCGTAATCGGTGAAGTCATTGCCGATCGGGATGACTTCAACCTGCAGCGGGCAGAGCCACATCGGGAACGCGCCTGCATACTTTTCGATGAGAAGCGCGAGGGTACGTTCGTAGCAGCCCATGGAAGTACGGTGGATGATATAGGGGAGCTTCTGCTGGTCGTTGGAGTCGGTGTAGTACATACCGAACTTTTCCGCGAGAAGCATGTCGATCTGGATGGTAACGATGGTATCTTCCTTGCCGAAGACGTTCTTGCACTGGATGTCGAGCTTCGGACCGTAGAAGGCCGCTTCGTCGATACCGATCTTGTAGTCGATGCCGAGGTTGTCAAGAATATTCTTCATGACCGCCTGCGCTTCGTCCCACTGTTCCGCAGTACCTTCGTACTTTGCGGTATTGTTGGGATCCCACTGGGAGAAACGGAAGGTGCAGTCTTCGAGAAGTCCGAGGGTGTCGAGGCAGTACTTTGCGAGTTCGAGACAGCCCTTGAATTCTTCTTCGAGCTGGTCGGGACGGAGAACGAGGTGACCTTCGGAGATGGTAAACTGGCGGACGCGGATCAGACCGTGCATTTCGCCGGAGTCTTCGTTGCGGAAGAGGGTGGAGGTTTCACCGTAGCGGAGCGGGAGTTCACGGTAGGAACGCTTCTTGGTGAGGTATGCCTGATACTGGAACGGGCAGGTCATCGGACGGAGCGCGAAGCATTCCTTGGTTTCGTCGTCGGCATCGCCGAGGATGAACATACCGTCACGGTAGTGATCCCAGTGACCGGAGATGCGGTACAGGTCGCGCTTTGCCATGAACGGAGTCTTGGTGAGAAGATAACCGCGCTTCTGTTCTTCGTCTTCGATCCATCTCTGGAGGGTCTGGATGATGCGGGCACCCTTCGGAAGGAGAATCGGGAGACCCTGACCGATGGTGTCAACGGTGGTGAAGAGTTCGAGTTCGCGGCCGATCTTGTTGTGGTCGCGCTTGCGTGCTTCTTCGATCTGTTCAAGGTGCGCCTTGAGTTCGTCCTTGTTCGGGAACGCGGTACCGTAGATTCTCTGGAGCATCTTGTTCTTCGCGTCGCCTCTCCAGTATGCGCCGGTGCAGGAAGTCAGCTTGAACGCCTTGATTGCGCCGGCGGCAAAGAGATGCGGGCCTGCACAGAGGTCGGTGAAGTCGCCCATCTTGTAGAAGGAAATTTCGGCATCTTCGGGAAGTTCATTGATGAGTTCCACCTTGTAGGGTTCGTCCTTCATGAATTCGAGAGCTTCCGCGCGGGGCAGGGTGTAGCGTTCGAGCTTTGCGTTTTCCTTGACGACCTTTTTCATTTCCGCTTCGATCTTAGCGAGCGTTTCGGTGGTGAAGGGAACTTCGGAGTCGAAGTCATAATAGAAACCGTCGGCGATGGCCGGACCGATGGTGAGCTTGGTTTCGGGGAAGAGTCTCTTGACGGCAGCGGCGAGAACGTGGGAGGCGGTGTGACGGAAAACATGGGCACCGTCTTCGTCCGCGAAGGTGAGAAGTTCGACGTTGGCGTCGGCGTCAACGAGCGTGGTGAGGTCAACAACCTTGCCGTTTACCTTGCAGGCGATGACTTCACGGGAGATGAGTTCGGCAGCTTTTGCGGCGTCGTACACGGTAACGGGCGCGTCGAACTCCATAACTTTGTCAGCAAAACGAATGTTGAACATGAGTGTGTACCTCCGGTATGAGATAGGGGAAACGTTCCTCTGCGGCAGAAGGAAAAAGAAAAAAGCCGCGGTCGGAACAAACTGTTCGGGGTGCGGAGAACATCCGCACGGTTCCACCCGAGCTTTCACTCAATTTTATAAGGTTATAAAGCCGTTTTCTTCGGCAGGGTGGTACCCTCCGCCTCTTTGTGAAAACTTTTCAGCAGCCGTTTCTCTCTGGACACAAAGTTCGTGCGGGGACATATCCCATACGAGATATTATAACAGACGGAAGGGGATTTGTCAAGAGAAAAATGAAGAGTGAACAGAGAAGAGAGAAAAGAAAAGGAAGATTTTTACGCCCCGAAGGGCGTAAAAATCAACCATATCTCTTCACTTTTCACGATTCTCTCTTCACTCACCTTACGGAGCCACGTCGAGTTCCATGAACTGCTTGACGGTTTTTTCGATGAGCTTTGCCTGAGCCTTCTGGTTCGTCTTGTGGTGGGACGCCCAGTCGTTCTTCTGGCTGCGGGCAACGAGAATGTCGAGCGTGTAGGAAAGTCCCCAGTTGTCGAATACATCGGCGAAGTCCGCGGTTCTGCCTTCGATGACAAGGTCGATCATTTCGTAGGTGGTGTCGTCACGCGCGTACTTGCTCTTGAGTGCAACGTCGTAAACGGCGGGACGGATGGTCTTGAAGCCGCCTGCTGCCATCGCTTCGAGGATGATTGCGGACTTTTCCATCTGTTCCTGCGTCTTGCCCTTCGGAATACCGGCAGCGGAGGTGTGCGCCGTTGCGTGCGAATAGTAATTCGTCTGGGCTTCGTCAAACTTGGTCATCGGGATAATACCGAAGTCCTGCTCCATGTCGCGGAGCTGGACGGAAGCGAAGAGTCTGTCTACCATGAACAGACAGCGGCCTTCCTTGAATGCGGCCGAACGTGCGGCACCGTCTTCGTTCTTGATGACGGGAGATGCTTCAAAAAGGGTGTGATACAGCTTATTGACGATTTCTACCTGCTTTTCGGTGTTGATGCAGTGAGTCGGGATGCCAGCATCGTCACGGGAAGTAATCGGCTGATCCCATGCAAACTGATAAACGAACGAGAACCCGTTGTCCTGACCGTAGCCGAAGCGGTCAACTGCATGATCCATCACGCCGTTGCCGTCCACGTCGAGAGTCGCCCCTTCTGCGAGGGTTTCCAGCATATCTGCCGTCCAGCGGCCTTCCTTGACGATCGCGTAAATATCTTCCTCCGGATACAGCTCGTTCATCATGTTGGTGTTGAAGTAGGTGCAGACGGTGTCGTAGTAGTTGTCAAGGTCATACATACCGGTGATGACATAGTAGTGACCGCCGACGGAATACGCGTCGTTTACGCCCTGATACCACCACGGCTTTTCGTAGTCAATGTAGGTTGCCTGTGTGGTATCAACCAGATAGCCGCCTGCCGCGGTCGAACCGAGATGGCGGTAGTGGTAAATCACGGAGTCGTATGCGTTGTCGCCCGCCGTGACGGAAGCGGTGAGCATGGTCGGGTCACCGTCGTTGCCGAGCTGCGGCTGAGCGATGTGGATGTTAAAGCGTTCTTCCAGCGCAATGTTCCGGTCATATACCGCGTCGTTGACTACGTCGCCGGTCAGTTCTTCAATGTAAATACCGTTGGTATGCGAAGCACAGCAGTTACGGGTCAGAATGACATAATCCGAACCGTCAAAGCCGATTTCCGGAAGTTCGTCCGCAATTTCGGTTTCTTCCGGTGCCGCGGTTTCTTCTTCCGCAGCAGCCGTCGGATTTTCCGCTGCCGCATTCCCGGATTCATCCGGCGTTTCCGGATTGGCGGACGAGCAGGCGGTCAGCAGCATAAGCAGTGCAAGAAACAATGCAGTGCGTTTTTTCATGAGATTTCTCCTTTCGGATTCATAAAAATCAAAATAATTTATCCAGTAAAAAAGTTTTTGAAAAGGAGGTGTGGAGGAAAAACTTTTTCCAAAAAGTTTTTCCTCCACGGAAAGAAATTATCGAAAAATTATTCACCCTTGTAGGACTTGACCAGACGTTCCATCATCTTGTCGTAAGCCTTTGCGTTCTTCTGGTAGAAGGAAGCGAAGGTTGCACCGCGGTCGGAGGTGGTGGAACGGAAAATCTGACCGATGGAATTCAGCGCGTAGGAGTGCAGGCACGCGAAGTCGAAGTAAACGCCTTCGAGAATGATGTCGAAAATGGTCGCTACGTTTTCGTCACGCGCGAACTTTTCCTTCAGAAGAGTGCCGAAGTAAACGTCGGTAACGGTGCGGTAGGATTCTGCTGCGAATGCTTCAAGGAATGCACAGGTTGCGTCCTGACGTTCAACGTTGGTGATCGGGATGCAGAGAACGGTTGCGGAGTCGTGAACGGCGGTACTGTAGTTTTCCTGATCTTCACCGAACTTCGGACAGGGAAGGATCGCGTAGTCGCTTTCCATGTCGCGGAGCTGTTCGGAGGTTTCCGCGCGGAACGGCAGGAACATCAGTGTGTCTTCGGAGAACTTTGCGATACCGGTCTGTTCGCCGGCAACAGAGCCTTCGAGAATGTAGGTACCGGTGTTTTCATACATCAGCTTCTGGAGCTCTTCCGCGAAGGAAACCGCGCGTTCGCTGTTGATGATGAGGTAAGGATAACCTTCGTCGTCATAGTCGCAGAAACGGAAGTCCGCGCCGCCGACGAGGTAGTCCATCATACTGATCGTGTGTGCCGCGAAGCCGTAAATGTCGTCCACGTCGCGGGTCGTGTCACCGTTGGCGTCGATGTAGGTGCCTTCCACATACTTCTGCATGACGTCAAAATTCCAGCCGCCTTCCAGAACGATCTGATACAGGTCGTCCACGGGACCGTACATATTTTCAAAGATGGAATTGTTGACGTAAATGACCCCCATGTTCATCAGCATGGTCATGGTTGCGTCGCCGGTGAGGTAGTAAAGACGTTCGTTGGCGATCGTTGCCGCTTCAATGAAGTTCTTTGCCCACCACGGCTGTTCGGGTTCGATGTACTTCATATCATAGAAGTTGAAGTACAGTCCCTGCGTCGCCTGCTTCATCAGCTGATACTGCTGACCCCAGACGGTCTGATAGTCGTCAATCCCTGCCGTAACTGCGGTAGCTGCCAGAGAAGCTGCATCTCCCGGAATCGGAGCGATCTTGATGTTCAGACGTTCTTCTACCGCGATGTTGCGCGCGTAGATCGCGGAATCCAGTGCGTCACCGGTGTCTTCTTCCACATAAAGTTCACGGCGGTTTTTATTACCGTCGAGGTGGAGACAGGTGACATCGGTTCCGCCGAAATCGAGATCGCCCGGGAGATTGTCGGGAGTCGTTGCGCGGGTCATTTCGGTTTCTTCGGGAACGGTTTCCTCTTCCGCGCCGGCCGTTACGTCCACGGTGGCGTCGGCTGCGGTGGTTTCGGTATTGGTTTCGCTTTCCGCACAGGCGGTGAACGCCGGCAGAAGCATGAGAAGTGCAAGAAGAACAGCAAGTGTTTTCTTCATAATGGATTTCCTCCTTGTGAAATGGCTTCGTACAATGGAATGATAAGTTTATTATACTATATTTCTGAAAAAAGTCAAGAATTTTTTGTCGGAGTTGTGAATTTGTATGGGGTTTAGAAATAAAAAAGAGCCTCCGTCCTCA
>SVQN01000062.1 GCA_015065295.1 Oscillospiraceae bacterium | reverse complement strand
AGGAACAGCAGAGGAACGGTCAGCATAAGAGCGAAAGAACGGGAAAATTTCATGGATTAGTACCTCCTTGACAGAAAACAGAGAGAATTTTTGTCGGACAGTTGGGATGCTGTCTATTATATATAACAGGTTATCGGCGGAAAAAGTCACGCATTTTTTCAAAATATAAAAAAATCCGGCCATTCGTTCAAAGATGAATGGCCGGAAGGGGAAATGCAAATGTTATTTCAGCGAAACCGTGGAGTTTTCCACAAGAACCCTGTACTCGCGATCGAACTCCGGGGGGAATGCCGCATCTTCCGCAAATTCGCAGGTGAATTTTGCGGGATCCTCCATGTTGGTGGCGAACATATCGTAGTGATCGGGAATATTCAGCCGTGCGCCGATCTTTTTTGCTGTGACGACGGCTTCCTGTACGTTCATGTTGCCCATGCGTCCGTTGATGCAGATGCAGGTGATGTCGGGCTTGTACCGCGCAATGTCAAACAGCTTTTCGTCGTACAGAGTGTCGCCGCTGATATAGAGTCGGACACCATCCGTTTCGAGAATCACGCCGAACGCTTCGCAGGTGTGAAGCGCATAAACGCTTCTCACGCGGATCGCACCGACGTCAAATACATCTCCTTCGCGTACCGCGCGGTGGTTGGTACGCCCGAGTTTGTCGAGGGTATCACAGCCCTCATAGGTTGCGACAAAAAACGTGTCGGCGGGCATATCCGGCACCGCACCGGTGTCAAGGTGGTCGAGATGAGCGTGCGTACAGATGACCGCGTCGCTTCGGATATCGGCGGGTTCGATCGGTACGGGACGCTGACGGGGACAGGTGCCGTTCCGGTTTACGGCGTCGGAGAGATAGGGGTCAACGAGAATTTCGGTCGTTCTGGCGTCATCGCGGACGAGAAAGCCGCCCTGACCGAGCCATCGGATATACATAAGAATACCTCCGTTTTGGATGAATTTTTCGGATTTATGGATAATTTCCGGAATCCCGCCGTCTCAGCCGGACGAGATATTCCGTGGTGTCTTCTTCAAAAATTTTTTCATCGGTCACATGGAACCCGTGCCGCTCGTAAAACCGGATGCCGCGCACGTTTTTCTCCAGCGCCCAGAGAACGTCCGCGTGATGAACCTCCACGGCATAATTCAGCAGAGCGGCACCGATGCCGCGGTTCTGGAAACAGGGATCGACGAACAGCTTGGAGATTTCCGTACCTTCAAGGACAATCAGCCCGCGCACCACACCGTCGTCGTAGACAAAGGTACGGGACAGCAGTTCGGGATCGGAGCGGTATTTTTCCGCGATCGGGACGACCTGAAGCTCTCCGAAGGAATAGTCATCGTTCTGAAAAATGGGGTAAAAATTGAGCCGGTTGTTGAACACGAGAATTTCGGCGATGCGGGATGCGTCGGATTCTGCGGCGGGGCGGATGGGATTCATGATGCGTTCTCCTTATCATGGGCTATGTTTCTATTATATTTCATTTTTTCACGAAATGCAAGAGAAAAAGTTTTGTTGCTTTTCTGTGAACTCTATTGACATTACCGGCATTACTGTATATAATTGATATACACAGTATAAACAGGAGAGACAACGTGAACATTCTGATTGACAACAAAAGCGGATCGCCGATATACGATCAGATTTATTCCCAGATCAAAAGCCAGATCATCAGCGGAGCCTTGAAGGAAGACGAGATGCTGCCGTCCATCCGCGGACTGGCGAAAGACCTCCGCATCAGCTTCATCACCACCAAACGGGCGTACGAGGAACTGGAAAAGGACGGTTTCATCTACACCCTTCCCGGAAAGGGATGCTATGTGGCACCGAAAAACGTGGAGCTGCTGCGGGAAGAAAATCTGAAAAAGATCGAATCCTACATGGATGAAATCGTCCGGCTTGCCGCATCCTGTGATCTGAGCAAACAGGAGATTATGGAAATGATGAAATTCAGTCTGGAGGAACCACGATGAATGCACTGGAAATCAAAAATCTGACCAAGTCCTACCCCGGCTTTACGCTGGACAACCTGAATCTGACGCTGCCCAGCGGATGTATTCTCGGGCTGATCGGCGAAAACGGCGCGGGAAAAAGCACCACGATCAAGCTCATTCTCGATATGATCCATAAAGACAGCGGGACAATCACGATTCTCGGACGTGACAACGGGGACGGTATGGAAGTTGCCAAAGAGGAAATCGGCGTGGTGCTGGACGAGGCGGGGATTCCCGAATGCCTGACGGTTCCGCAGGTCGGGAAAGTGATGAAGCACACGTTCCGGAACTGGGATGCCGCCGAATATGCCCGCCTGACCAAAAAACTGGGACTGCCGGAAAAAAAGCCGTTCAAGGATTTCTCACGCGGGATGAAAATGAAGCTGGCGATTGCCGTGGCAATGTCCCACAACAGCAAACTGCTGATTCTCGATGAAGCAACGTCGGGGCTTGACCCGGTCGTGCGGGATGAAGTGGTGGAGATGTTCAGCGATTTCACACGGGACGAGAACCATTCGATCCTGATTTCGTCCCATATCGTCAGCGATCTCGAGAAGCTGTGCGATTATGTGGCATTCCTGCATAAAGGAAAGCTCCTGCTCTGCGAGGAAAAGGATCGCCTGCTTGCGGAATACGGTCTGATCCACTGTACGGCGGAGGAACTGAAACAGCTTCCGGCGGAGACAGTCCGGTATGCGAAGGAAAATCCCTACGGTGCCGAAGCGATGGTACGGCGAAGCGCGGTGCCGGATGGGTTCTCCGTCAGCCCCGTCAGCATCGAGGAAATGTTTGTATTTATGGTTAAAGGAGGTGCGGCAGTATGAAAGGACTTCTTCTGAAAGATTGGTACATGGTGTGGAAATACTGCAAATATTACTTTCTTCTCGGCATCGTCTTCTTTGCTTTTTCCATTGTGGAGGACAATATGTTTTTCGTCTTCTATCCCTGCCTGCTCTGCGGTATTATTCCGGCGAATCTGCTTGGTTACGACGAACGGAGCCGCTGGATGCAGTATAGTGGAACTCTGCCGTATACCAGAGCACAGATCGTCTCCGCCAAGTACCTGATAGGATTGTTTGCACAGACGGCGATGCTGTTCCTGATGGGAATCGCGCAGGGGATCCGGATGGGTATGAACGGCAGCTTTCGCGGAAACGATTTTCTTGTCATCATGCTTCTTCTGCTGATCGCCTCGACCATCACATCTTCGATCAGTCTGCCGTTTATTTTCCGTCTGGGCGTGGAAAAGGGACGAGCCGCGTATTATGTGCTGGTCGGTCTGATCTGCGGCATCAGCGTTATGATGACCGGACTGTTCCGCGGACCGTTCCGGACGGTGATACGGCCGAATCTGGTTCTGGTGCTTCTGGCAGTAGCCGGCGTGGGGATATACGCGCTGTCGTGGTATCTGTCGGTTGTATTTTACCGGAAACGGGAGTTGTAATTTGGTTGGTTTTATGATATCATGATTTACAGGGACACGGTTGCCGTGTCCCTGTAAGTATGTTCGGGAGGAATTATTATGACAAACATTTTATTCGTCTGCCACGGCAACATCTGCCGCAGTCCGATGGCGGAGTTCATCTTTAAAAATATGCTTTCACAGCGCGGGCTTTCGGATGCCTTCACGGTCGCGTCCGCCGCAACGAGTACGGAGGAAATCTGGGGTGGCCGCGGCAATCCCGTCTATCCTCCGGCGGCGCGCGAACTGGCGAAGCACGGCATTTCCGCCGCCGGAAAACACGCCGTCCAACTTCAGCGGAGCGACTACGCGAAGTACGATCTGCTGATCGGCATGAACAGTGCGAACATCCGCAATATGCACCGGATGCTGGGCGGCGATCCGGAAGGGAAGATTCGCAAACTTATGGACTACACGAACCGTCCGGGCGATGTTGCCGACCCGTGGTACAGCGACCGCTTCGACATCGCCTACCGGGATATCGAAGAAGGCTGCGCGGCACTGCTGAAATCTCTGACGGAATAACCGCTATCCGCGTAAAATGCCTTGACATTTTTTGCATAATACGATACAATAATAAAAGAATTTTGGCTGAATTTAAAAATTCAGAGAGTATGGGGGAACGTGGAGTGTGTGCGGATTTCTTGGGGAAACCTTTTTGAGGAAAAGGTTTCCCCAAACCCCTTCCAAAACCTTTTTAGGCGGTGGTAGCCGGTTTGTTTGGCTTATATGGTGGGGAGGGGGAACAGGAAAAAATTCCGTGGAGTACGGCTGAAATTTGTTAGACCTGTTGACATAATGTTGGTTTGAATCTCTACGAAAATCGTTCTGGGGAAGTCAGGGACCGCCCCCCTGACTTCCCACGCCATATTACGATTGCTTGATATAATACGCCACTTTTGAATTCAGCTACGGTTCGTTGGGCTTCCGCGCGTCTTGGCTCGCCCGCCGTCCGCGCTTTGCGTCAGTTTGATCGGCTGACATACAGTTTTCTTCGAAAAGCACGAACGGCGTCAGCCAAGGAGTGCGGAGAATTCCTTTATGTAGCTGAATTTGATCGTAACGCACTTCATCAATGTATCCCATCCGGCAACGGAAGTCAGGGTCTTGGCGGAGCCTGACTTCCCCGTTATAATTTTCGTAGAATTTCAAACCAACGAAATGTCAGCGGATGGGATCAACGAAATGGCTACGCACAGACCCAAGAAAATCCCCCAGAAAAGCAAAAATCTGCACATCCTACATTTGATAGCAGATGAAAAAGGTTTGGGAAGGGGTTTGGGGGAACCTTTTCCTCAAAAAGGTTCCCCCAAGAATAAGAAAATAAAAAAATTTTATAAATACAGGAGACATACCATGACGACACCCGAAAAGAAGAAAAAACTGTACACCGTCGCCAATGCACACCTGGATACCCAGTGGAACTGGACGATTCAGGATACCATCCGCGACTGCGTGAAGAGTACCCTTGAAAAAAACTTCGCCCTTTTTGAAAAGTATCCGCATTACCGGATGAACTTTGAAGGCGCGTTCCGCTATAAGCTCGCCAAGGAATACTATCCCGATCTCTACGAAAAGCTCAAGGGCTATATCGCCGAAGGCCGCTGGAATGTTGCTGGCTCTACATGGGATGCCATGGACGCGAACGTTCCGTCCTCCGAAGCCCTGATGCGTCAGGTTCTCTACGGAAACGGCTTCTTTGAAAAGGAATTCGGCAAGAAGAGCACCGACATTTTCCTCGCGGACTGCTTCGGCTTCAACTACGCTCTCCCGTCCGTGGAAGCGCACATGGGTCTGAACGGTTTCCATACACAGAAACTCGTCTGGGGCGTCGGCAGCCCGATCTATGAAGAAGACGGCACCGTTTCCAAGCCGATGCCTGTCCGCGACAAGCCGCGCATGGACCTCGGCCGCTGGGTCGGTCCCGACGGAAACGGCGTTGCGGCTTCCTTCCTCGAAGGCGACTATACCTACAACTTCGACCGTAACAACGACGAACGCCCCGTCGGTCAGCGCGAGGAATTCCTCAAAGCGATCGAACGCAACGAAAAGTTCACCGGCCACGCGGTTCGTTCCATGTACTACGGTACCGGCGACTACGGCGGATCCTGCAAGGAAATTTCCGCGAAGATGGTCAGCGAGGCGGTTGAAGCAAACGGCAATCCCGACGCGCTCTACGAAGTCGTTTCCGCTTCCACCGACCAGATCTTCAACGAACTCACCGCCGAAGAACGTGCGGCTCTCCCGACCTACAACGGCGAACTCCTCATCCCGCACGGCTCCGGTGCGCTGACTTCCCACACCATCAACAAGCGTTGGAACCGCAAGAACGAGCTTCTCGGCGATTCCGCAGAACGTGCGTCCATCATCGCAAGCTGGCTCGGCGCGTCCGAATATCCGGCTGAACGCCTTCTCACCGCTTGGCAGACCTTCCTCTGGCATCAGTTCCACGATGACCTCCCGGGTACCTCCATCGCGGCGGCGTATGTGTTCTCCTACAATGACTACGTCATCGCGCTCAATATGTTTGCGGCGGAACTCGAAAACGCGGTCGGCGGCGTGATCCGCACCCTTGACACCAACGTCGAAGGTACGCCCGTTGTCGTATACAATCCCGTTTCCTGCGAACGCAATGACGTTGTTTCCGCAGAACTCGACATCAAGTCTCCGTTCGTCCGCGTATTCGACGGTCTCGGCAACGAAGTTCCCGCGCAGATTTCCGTTGTAAACGGCAAAAAGCTCGTGAAGTTCATCGCCAAGGTTGCTCCCGTAAGCTGTACCGTCTTTGATGTCCGCGAAAGCGACGTTCCCTGCGCGCTGGAATCCAACATATCCGTAAACGGTAAGGTTCTCGAAAACCAGCGTTATATCGTTACCATCGACGACAACGGCGATATCGCCAGTGTTATCGACAAGGCAAACGGCAGCTTTGAACTCTTCAAGGCTCCCGCACAGCTTGAAATCGGCCCCGATACCAGCTCCAACTGGCCGTCGTGGGAACTCGTCTGGACGGATTCCCTTGAAAAGCCTGCGATTGTCGGCGGTATTCCCGAAATCGAAATCGTCGAAAACGGCCCCGCTGTTGTTTCTCTTAAGGTAAAGCGTATCTTTGAAGGCTCCACGTTCGAGCAGACCATTTCCCTCTGGGACGGCGGTCAGCGCGTGGACGTTGCCAATGTTGTGGACTGGTATCAGAGAAAGTCCAACCTCCGTGCGGCATTCCATACAAACGTATCCAACCCGAAGGCGACCTTTGACCTCGGTCTCGGCGCGATCGAATCCGGCAATACCGACAGCTTCCCGTACTATCAGCACGTCGCTCACCAGTGGGCGGATATCACTGCCGAAGACGGTTCCTACGGTGTTTCCATTCTCAACGACTGCAAGTACGGTATGGACAAGCCGACCGATGATACTCTCCGTCTCACCCTCATCCATACGCCTGCGTTCCCGTTCTCTCAGGAATCCGGTCAGGACTGGCAGGATATGGGACTGAACATCTTCACTTATTCCATCGTCGGTCACAAGGGCTTCCGCGACGATACCGCAAAGGAAGCGGCGGAACTCAACCAGCCCATGATGCCGTTTGCCGCTCCGAAGCACGACGGTTCCGGCAAGGCGATCTCCTTCGTTTCCGTCAGCGACGAACACGTTCTCGTCCGCTGCGTGAAGAAGGAAGAAAAGGGCGGCCGCATCATCGTCCGTGTACAGGAAACCTCCGGCAAGGGTTCGGAAAACCTCAGAATCAAGTTCGCGGCAGACATCGTTTCCGCGGTTGAAACCAACGGCTACGAAGACGAAATCGGTGCGGCCTGCTTCAACGGCGACGAAATCACCTGCACGCTCACTCCTTACGCTGTCAAGACCTTCGCTCTCACGCTCGCGTGCGGCAAGAAGGCAGACCTCGCGGCACAGCAGACCGTGGCTCTCCCGTACAGCAAGCGCGTGACCACCTGCAACTGCGACCGCACCGCCGGTGAATTCGCAGAAGGCATTTCCATCCCGACCGAACTGTACAATGAAACCGTTGTTTCCGGCGGCGTGAAGTTCAACCTCGCTCCCGCAAACGAAAACAACGCCGTTGTCTGCGCTGGTCAGACCATTGATGTTCCCGCAGACTGCGACCGTCTCTACCTCCTTGCAGCGTCCGCAAACGGCGACAAGACTGTGACCTTCCTCGTTGACGGCAAGCCCGTCGAAATCGGCGTACAGGACTACAAGGCAAACGTCGGTTCGTGGACGATGATGGTCAACGGTGCGCCGTGCCTCATCAAGCGTGACGAAATCGCGGTCAACTATACGCATACCCACAACGCGGACGGCGACCGTCTGTATCTGTTCGCATATCTCTTCAAGTATACCCTCGATGTTGCCGGTGCAAAGACCGTAACCCTTCCGGAAGACAGCGACATCATCGTTATGGCGGCAACCGCAGGCAAGGCGGCAAACGATCTTGCCGTACCGGCTGTACCTCTGTACGACCGTGTGGAAACTCCCGATGCGGAAAAGCGCACGATCACCGTTTACGATCAGAACGGCGACGTTGTGGCAACCCACCACGAATATGAGGGCAGAGTTGCGCTCGTCCGTACCGAAAATTACAAGGACGGCTACGTCTTCGCAGGCTGGGAATGCGGCGACATCGCGGCGGTTTACGACAATGCGGCAATCATCCGCGTACCGGATCATGACGTTGTGGTCAAGATCAAGGCGGACAAGCTCGGCGACGACGTTCTTCTGAACAAGCCCTGCAAGGCAAGCGCGGAATTCAACGAACGCGAAGTCGGCGCAAACGCCCTCAACGGCAACGATACCACCAAGTGGTGTGCACACTCCGACGACGGTACCCACTGGCTCGAAGTGGATGCAGGCGAAGTGGTCAAGGTGAACAAGTGGATGACCATGCACGCGGGCGCACAGGAATCCGCCGGCTGGAACACCCGTGACTTCCGTCTGGAATACAAGGTGAACGAAGCCGATGAATGGACGGTTGCGGACGAAGTCAAGGACAACGAAGACACCCTCACCGTACGCACGATTGCTCCGATCGAAGCGAGATACTTCCGCCTGTTTGTCACCAAGGCAACGCAGGGAAGAGATGCGACCGTAAGAATCTATATGTTCCAGGCATACAGAGCCGAATAATCGAACATACGTCCATAAAAAACGGACTGTCTGTAGAAATACAGGCAGTCCGGATTTTTTTATTCTGCGTCGATTTCCGCCTCAATGTCGGCGATAATTTTCGCAATCGCGCTGTCGTTGTTCGACACCGTGATCCGTTTTGCTGCCGCTTTGACCGGCGGAATCGCGTTGGCAACCGCGTAGCCGATGTCCACGGCTTCCATCATGGACAGGTCGTTTTCGTAGTCGCCCGCGCAGATCGTCGTGTGAATCGGATGACCGTTTTCCGCGAGGATCGGCAGCATTTCCCGGAGAAGATCGCCTTTGCCGCTTCCTTTCGGGTGGATTTCCAGCCCTTCGCTCCAGCTGAAGTCGAAGTTGTACCGGTCGCCGTAACGGGGAACGAGCGTCTGACGGGTCTTTTCGCCGTCGTCCGGGTGCTGGCAGAGGATGATCCGGCACCACGGCTTTTCGAGGTCGGCGAGAATCTCGTCCATGCGCGGGAAATCTTCACGGTGGAGGGTGAATTCCTCCTTGTGTCCGCTGACGAGCATATAGGTGACCTGCGGACACAGATCGACGAACTCATGCAGGACGGTGAGAAAATCGTCCTCGAATACCTTTGTGATGACCGGTGTCTTCGCGGGAGCGTCGTACAGCATCGTCCCGTTGATGCCGACGACGTAGGTGTTCGGACGGAACGTGTCGGAATATTTTTCGATGTACCACGGATAGCGGCCGGACGCAACGGTCATCAGCCCGCCGTTTTCCTGAAAGTACCGGATTGCGGCGGCATTTTCGGGGGAAATCTGTCCGCGGTCGTCCGTCAGCGTTCCGTCAATGTCGGATAAGATGAGATAGCCTTGGAATTTATTGTTCATGATGGATGTGTTCTCCGGATATATTCAGCATTTGTGACCGATGAGGTCAACCGCATCTTTATCGAGCTTGCCCCAGCCTTCAAAGTGCAGGTTCAGCGTGTCGTCTGCCTGTGTGAATGTGTAAATCATGCGGTGCGGACAGTTGAGGAAGCGGAGCTTGAACGTGAGTTTTCCGTCCTCTGCTGTATAGGATGCGGCGGTGCGGCAGCGTTCCTTGTCCGGAGTGGACATGAGATCGACGAGCTTCGGCTTGACTTTTTTCGCAAAAATCAGGCTTTCCGCCCAGTGACCGCTTCCCGCACGGAGGACGTACTGATCCACACCGTCCGAGAAAACGGCCTGCATTTCGTCGGACGCGGCATCGTAAACGAAATAAACGCCCGTCCAGCCCATCGGATTTTCGTCGAGGCGGTAGAACGTATTTTCGAATCCCGCCGTTTTCTGTGCGGTGCCGACGGCTTCATACGCCGGAAGAATTACGTTTGCGGTGTCATCTTCGTCGAAGAGGTGATCCGCCAGTTCCATGACCGCGTCCATTTCGCGCTGCATATCGCCGAGCTCGGTCTGGATCGCAAAGACCATGTTGTGTTCCGGCAGAACCACGCAGAGCTGTCCGAACGCACCGTCTCCCCGGAAGCCTTCGCGGTAATTTACCCAGAACTGATAGCCGTAGCCCGCGCACCAGTCGGGGGTACCGTTCATGGAGTTGTCGGAAATCGGGGAGGTCGCCGCGTTCACCCATTCTTCGGAGAGGAGGCGTTTGCCGTTCCACATCCCTTTGTGCAGGTAGAGAAGCCCCAGCTTGGCAATGTCGTCGGAGCAGACGTGGATGCCGCAGCCGCCTTCGTTGTTTCCGTCGGGAACGCGGTTCCAGCGGACATCGGTGATGCCGAGCGGCAGGAACAGCTTCCACGTCAGGAAATCGACGAGCTTCCTGCCGCTGATCCGTTCAACGATGCAGGAGAGCAGACAGGTTGCGCCGGTGTTGTAGGCGAAATGCGTGCCGGGTTCGTAGACGACGTCCTGTGCGAGGAACGCGCGTGCGGCGTCATCCGATCTTACCATGTGGTACATGACGCAGGAAGGATGGCCGGTGTTCATCGAAAGAACGTGCTTCACGCGCATTTTTGCGAGATTTTCGGAAACGGTTTCCGGCAGCTTGTCCGGGAAAATGTCAACGATGCGGTCTTCCACGGAAAGTCTGCCTTCGTCGCAGAGGAACCCGATCGCCGTGGAGCAGAAGCTCTTGGAGAGGGAATAGATTTCCCGTTTGTCGGTCGGCGAATACGGCGCAGGAGCGATGCGGACGACCATCGCGTCGTTATGGAAAATCTGGAGTGTATGGATTTCGTCCTTTTCGGGGACAAATTTGGCAAAGAATTCGTTCAGCGCACGTTTCGAAACGCGCGGATCGGTATAAACGGCAGAGTTGGTCATGGTATATCCTCACTTTATGTATCAAAGGATGAATTTCTGTTCCATCGGACCGGCGGTGACATGGTAATAGCCCGTGTTTTCCTTGTGGAAGCGGCGTTCTTCGGAAATTTCTCCGACCTTCACATCGTAATCCCCATAGAATCCGTTGAAGTATGCACGTCCGGTTTCGTCTGTTACAAGGGATACTTCCGTTGTCCATTCGTGATGGATGAGCTGGTCGAGGACGTCAAACGCCGGTTTGTGCGTCAGGTCGTTGCGGAGAAGTCCGGCGTGGAAGACATTTTCGCCGCCGAATGCCATGCCGTCCGCCATGTTCCACCAGACGATGGATTCCACGAATTCCTGACTGAACCACAGCCGGTACATCCGTTTCGTGAGTTCCGCCTGTACATCCTCGTCTTCGGCTTCGTTCGACCACGACGGGACGGAAACTTCGGAAAGATGGATCGGCAGACGGAATTCCGAATACAGCCGGAAAATGTCCATCGCGCGGTACGGATTGTAAATCGCCTTCTGCTGGCGTTCGTCGCCGCTGAACGCATGGAACTGCATTCCGATGCCCTCGATATGCGCTCCTTCGGCGAGCCATCGCTTCAGCATGAGGTAGTAGATGCTCTTGTCGCCGGTGTACTGGGACGCGCCGAAGGTTTCGTAACAGCCTTCGTTCCAGAACAGGCGCGTGTACGGGAAGTATTTCTTCGCAATGTCGAAGCACCATTTTTCGTGACCCGGTTCATCGCAGACGGGCAGATCGCGGCAGCCGAATTCGCCGTGCGCGTTCCGATAAACGGTGTACATTTCGTTGATGACGTCGAGGTCGAGCAGGTCGTCGCCGTAGCGTTCGGCGATTTCGCGGCTGCGCTTTTCGATTGCCATTTTCAGCGAACGCCAGTCGCGCGGCATCCACTTCGGGTTGAAGGAATTGTACATCAGACAGTGTCCCTTCATCCGGATGCGGTTTTCCACACAATAATCACGGACGAGATCGAGCGCGGGACGGCGGTAGATGTTTTCGGAATTGCGGTCAAAGCGCGGATGCCCCTGTTCTGGCTCCAGCGTGTCCCAGTACAACGGCAGAACGCCGTAGTTGAAAATGTTGGCGAATTCTTCGCGGTAGAGCGTGTTGCGGCGGTCGTCGCCGAACTGATCGAGCAGGAACAGCGCACAGCCGAACTTGAATTCGTGCCGCGCGAGTCTGGCGTGTACCGGAACTCCGGCCATCGGCTTTCCCTCACGGTCAAGGACTTTCACGGCGAACAGCCCCTTGCGGTGGGTTTCGATGCCGCGTTCGATCATGGGTTCGGTAAATTCGGCGAGACGGTCAAAATGGGCGATAAGTTCTCTTCGGTTCATGGAATTTCCTCCTTTTTGGGGTGATACGAATGATTCTGGTGAGTCCATTATACCAAATCCGCCGCACTTTTTCAATACGATTCTGTTGACGTATCGGAAAATCCGCGGTATAATAAAAATGTATTTTTACTCTGTCTGTTTAAAAGTTTTTGAAGAGGGTGCAGGGAGAAACTTTTTTCAAAAAGTTTCTCCCTGCAAATATTTTTTAAAGGAGGACGCATCATGAAACAGATTCCGATATGGGAAGCCCCGAAGACCTCGCGGGTTTATCTGCACCCCATCCATTCCGAACGCCTGATTTCGATTTATCCGGATATGAAGATCACCGACCTTGATCTCGGCTATATCCCGATGCACTACAACCAGAAAGGGTTCGGCGTGCATCTGATTTTCGGGACGGAACCCGGCGATATCGACATGGAAACGACCGTCTGGAAAAAGCCGGAGAACGGCCTGCCGGTCTATACGCTCTGCAACACCGATTCCGAAAACGGCTGCGCTGTCACGATGACCGCATTTTGTGACACCGCGCGCGTTCCCGTGACCTACTGCGAAGTCACCGTCACCAATCCGAACAATTACCGTGTGTCCGGAACGCTCGGTCTTCTGCCGCGCTATAATAAGGAAGACCACTACCTCACCGGTCTGCACGATACCGGCTACGAACCCTACAATCCGAACGTCGGGCAGTGGTACCTGAGCTGGCAGAACAAATTCGCCCCCGTCGAAGCCGATCCCATGACCGCCGTATGCGAAGACGGCTACGGACGGATGCGGATTCTTGAAACGGAAAACCTCGCCGTCCGCTGGATTTCCCGCGACGAACAGCTCCACCGCTTCAGGGCACACGATTACTACCGCCTTGACTATACGCTTCCCGCCGGAGAAACGGCGGTCGTCCGTTTTGTCCTGCGGCGCGGCGAATTTGCGGATGTAAAACCGTATGACGAAGCCCTCGCGGAAACGACCGCATTCTGGACGGATGTCCAGTCGAAAGTCACCCGCCTTCCCGCCGATTCCGGAAAGATCACCGAAGACCTGTTCCGCCAGAATATCACTGTCATGCTCCAGATGCTCCAGCATTACGAAGGCGCGAAGAATCCCGACTACGTTTTTGCCCGTCAGGGAGACGTGGGACGCTTTATCTGGGTATGGGAAGCGGCGCATTTCCTGACCGTTCTCGACGACGCCGGTCTGTACGGGTATGTCACCGACGCGTACCGGATGTTTTTCGACAACTGGCAGCTCACGGACGGTGTCGAGAAGGGCAAACTGGCGAATCCGTGGGTCGTCTGGGACAATACGAACGGTTCCGCGATCTGGGGAACGTGCCATCATCTGCTGACGAAAAACGATCGTGCACTGTTCGAAGAGTTCCGTCCGAAACTGAATCTCGCCCTCGAATACATCCAGTACCGCCGCAGTCTGGCGCGCGACGATGAGGTCAAGGGGCTGTTTTCGTCCGGACGTGCGAGCGACTGGGGCGAAGTCGGCCAGCACTGGACGTATACGGATGCGGTGAACGTCTACGGTCTGTCGTATATGGTGAAGTGCTACGAACATTTTGAAGCGGAAGAAGCGTCGTATGTACGCGAAGTTTACGAAGATTATCATAAAACCGTCGCGGACGTTCTGCGGAAATTTGAGGCGGAACACGCAGGTGAGCGGTCGTACAATATGCCGCACATCCTCGGCGTACCGTTCGAGGAAAGCTACAGCCACTGCTTCTACACGGACGGCTGTCCGTATCTCATCAAGCTGGGATTCATGGATCCGCAGTCGGAACTGTTCGAACAGATGGAAACGTTCTACCGGGAAATCGGCTTCCTCGACGACGAACACGGACTTGCCGGACGCATGACCAACGATGCCTGCGGATCGGACGGTCTGTACGGGAACGTCTATTACACCGGCGTGGCGGAAATTCTGTGGATCGAGGCATGGCAGAAGCGCGGCGAACAGGCGAAAGCGGACAAGTACGCCGAAGGAATGCTGCGGTACAACGTGACGCCGGAATTTATGGTGTCCGAGCGGTATTCGTCGGTCGATCCGTGGTTCACGCCGTGGCAGCCGAACGCCTCCGGTGCGGGACGCCTGTGCCGGTTCCTGTGGGACTATTACGGGGAGAAAATGATATAAACGGCGGCTCCCGTTATGGCTGAGTTTTTTCCAGACACTTGAAATGGGGGGGGAATATGGTATAATAAAGATGTATATTTTTTGCGGAGGTATTATCCATGAAACATCGTCCGACCGGAGAGGAAATGCGGGAGCGTCTGTTCCTGTTCATCCTCTGCGGACTCGTCATCATTGGTATCTATATTGTCTTTGCTCTGCTTGCCGCGCCGCTGATTCTGGGCAGACTGGAAGAATTGACGGAGAGCGGGAAGAATGAGATTGTGAATCAGATCGGATTTGTAGTTTTCTCCCTTCTGTATGTCATTCCGCTTTATACGGTATACTTTAATCAGAACGCAACGTACAAGCGGTTTGTCCTTCAGGAAACAAAGGACGGCTTTGATCTGAAATCGCTTTTCCGGAAGTTCATGTCCGTTCACGGATGCTGGGATATTCTCCTGTACGCGGTGTATTCGCTGTTCATGCCGCTGTGCTATCTGATCAGTGAACAGCTGGTTAATCAGTACGTCAGTTTCCTGTATGTCCAGCAGGCCGCTTTTTACGGATTCCCGATCCCGAAAGTTATTGCTTATTTTCTTGCTGTTGCCGGATTTATCCTTCAGTACAGCGCGGTCTTTGTCTTTGCCGCGCGGCTGTGGGACAAACATCGTCTGCACCGGGATTAACCGGAAAAATCCTCCGTCATGAGATGGAGGATTTTTTACATACTAGATTTTTTTGGTATTTTTCACAACTCCGTGCGGAAAAATTCACAGGAAAGAAGCATTTTTAAAAAATTATTCTTGACTTTACCGCGCGGGTTGATTATAATATTATTAAGTATGTTTTTAATAATTCCGCCGATGCGGCTTCATTACAGACATATCCGAAATTAAAATAAAGCGTAAACGCGAAAGGTGAAAACCCATGCAAAACAAAGTTCAGAACAACAAAGGGAGGTGCGGGATGTTACCCATCGTTGCAGCAATCATTGCCGGCGTGGTAGGAATTGGCGTAGGCTTCTTAGGCGGCGTCATCTACCGTAAGAAAGTCGGGGAGGCCGAAATCGGTTCCGCCGAGGCTCAGGCGAGAAAAATTCTCGAGGACGGTATCAAAGCCGCCGAGACCAAAAAGAAAGAAGCACTTCTCGAAGCCAAGGAAGAAATTCTCCAAACAAAAAACGAGTTTGAAAAAGAACTCAAGGACCGCCGCAACGAACTGACCCGTCAGGAACGCCGCGTGACCTCCAAGGAAGAAACGCTCGACCGCAAGATCGAGTCCGCCGAAAAGAAGGACGAAAACCTTCAGAAGAAACTCAAGGAAACCACCGAACTCAACGAATCCATCGAAAAGATCAAGGCTGAGCAGTACGAAACGCTCCAGAAGATCGCCGGCATGACCGCCGAAGAAGCGACCGCCAAGCTCATCGCACAGCTCGAAACCGAAATCAAGCACGAACAGGCGAAGAAAATCGTCGAACTCGAAGAAGAATTCAAGGAAGTCGCCGATGAAAAGGCAAAGGGCATCATCGCTCTCGCCGTTCAGAGATGCGCTGCCGACCATGTATCCGAAATCACCGTTTCCGTCGTTCCGCTCCCGGGCGAAGAAATGAAGGGACGCATCATCGGACGCGAAGGACGCAACATCCGCACGATCGAAACCCTCACCGGGGTTGACCTCATTATCGACGATACGCCGGAAGCAATCACCGTTTCCAGCTTTGACCCCGTCCGCCGCGAAATTGCAAGACTCGCGCTCGAAAAGCTCATCTCCGACGGACGTATTCATCCGACCAGAATCGAAGAAATGGTCGAAAAGGCACGCCGTGAAGTCGAAACCACCATCAAGCAGGCCGGTGAACGCGCTGTCTTTGATACCGGTATCCACGGCATGAACACCGAACTTGTGAAGCTGCTCGGCCGTCTGAAGTACCGTACCAGCTACGGACAGAACGTCCTCGGTCACTCCGTGGAAGTCGCGCTCCTCTCCGGCATGATCGCCGACGAACTCGGCGTGGACAGCACGCTGGCTAAGAGAGCCGGACTTCTCCACGATATCGGTAAATCCCTTACGCAGGAAGTCGAAGGTTCCCATGTACAGCTCGGCGTGGAAATCGCAAGAAAGTACAAGGAATCCAAGGAAATCATCCATGCGATCGAAGCGCACCACGGCGATGTGGAAGCGCAGTCGATCACCGCTCTGATCGTACAGGCTGCGGACGCAATCTCCGCCGCAAGACCCGGTGCGAGACGCGAAAACCTCGAAAATTACATCAAGAGACTGACCAAGCTCGAAGAGATCGCCAACGAATTTGAAGGCGTAGACAAGTCCTTCGCAATTCAGGCGGGACGTGAAATCCGCATCATGGTGAAGCCGGAAATCGTCAATGACGATCAGATGGTCATCGTGGCGCGCGACATCGTCAAGAAGATCGAAAACGAGCTGGAATATCCCGGACAGATCAAGGTTCATATGATCCGCGAAAGCCGGACAATAGACTACGCAAAATAAACACGAAAACCCTGCCGGACACGGCTCTATATAGAAACAACATCATATAGAAATTTTCGTAAAGAAACCCGCTCCATGGTTCACACCACCGAGCGGGTTCATTTTTTTGCCGAATTTGCACGATTCTTTGTTTTTTATTTAGTTAAAAAGGTTTTGGAGAGGGGTTCGGGGAGAACCTTTTCCTTAAAAA
>SVQN01000061.1 GCA_015065295.1 Oscillospiraceae bacterium | reverse complement strand
CCCTTGTGGAGACTGCCTTTGCTTAACACTGACGTTAAGCCGACCTGGACGGGACTCGAACCCGTGACCTCTAGCGTGACAGGCTAGCGTTCTAACCAACTGAACTACCAGGCCATTTCAACCTGCATTGTGCAAGTTGATGGAAACAATAGGGCTCGAACCTATGACCCTCTGCTTGTAAGGCAGATGCTCTCCCAACTGAGCTATGCTTCCATGTTCGTTGTCTTCAGGTTATCTCCTGCCGACGGATGATATTATATCACACCCTCTTCCCTTTGTCAATACCTTTTTTAAAGTTTTTTCAACTTTTTTGAAGTTTTTTTCTGAAACTTTTGGAGACAGAAAAACAGCAGCCGCGAGGGCTGCTGTTTTATGCAATCGGATGTTGTATCACTCAACAATCGGATACTTCACACTGGAATATGTGGTATCATCTGCGACAAGCTGAAGATTGATGTAGGCATTCTTGCCTTCGTTTGCGAGCAGATATTCAATAACAACATTATCAACATACTTATCGTAATCGAAATCCATTTCCTCGCCCTTCTCTACCTTTACGGTATCAGCTTCAATCTTGGTGCTTCCGATCACGATTGTGATCGTTACTTCACCATCATGGTCCGATTCAAAGGTAATGATATGTTTATCCGGATTATCACCGGTAATCGTAAGGCCCTTACGGCTGGTGTCCGCACCGTCGTCTTCTTCATCGCTGCTGTCAGACGTACGCTTTTCGAGGTCGACCACCACAGGATTCATGTATACGGTATTTCCGTCCGAATCCTTCACCGCAATACAGAGAACCAGATATCTGTAGGGATCATCATTCTTGTCAGTACGGATCGTTATATCGAACTCGTCGCCGTCTTCACAGGATCTGTCACGGTATTCGATTGCCTTTTCGTATCTCGACTCGAAGTTTTCACTGTCTACCGAACCGGAGTTGGAGAAGTAATAGTACAGAGTACCGTCCATGTCGGTCGTAACGTATACCTTTTCATCGTCAATGTGGTCGACCTTCAGACCGGTACCGCCGGTTGCACCTTCTTCGATATCCAGAACGATCGGGAAGCAGAAGCTCTTGTTTTCTTCGTCCACTTCATCTTCCGGAAGGAATGCGATGACCAGATAAGGATACTTCTTGATAAGATCCTTATCAAGCGAGAAGGATTCCAGTACGTTGCCGCTTACTTCTTCCGTATCGTATTCGTTTGCATCGTCATACTCGTCCTCAAAGTCCGATCTGGCAACTGCGTCGGA
Organism: Oscillospiraceae bacterium; assembly: GCA_015065295.1. Taxonomy (GTDB): domain Bacteria; phylum Bacillota; class Clostridia; order Oscillospirales; family CAG-272; genus UMGS1696. Next base: position 15,870 of record SVQN01000061.1, on the reverse strand, counting down.
AGACTTTGCGTAGAAGTACCATACTTCGCCGTCTTCTTCGGTCTTGAAGTATACCTTGTTGCCGGAAATATACGGGGTGATGATAAATCCGTTATTGGAGGATACATCCAGCTCGATAACAACGGGAGTATATTCCTTGTCCTGGTCGTCGATGAACATAAACGCCATATACGGATATTCCTTTGCCTTTTCCTGGCTGAAGTCAACCTTTTCCCAGGAATCGTCTACGCTGACGGTCTTCTTGTAGCTCTTGCCGATCGCGTCGTAACGGTCATGGAATTCGCTGTTGGTCGGAACTTCTTCCGTCTTGCTGTAGTAGTACATAACGTCACCGTCATCGTCGGTGCGGAACTTGATGGATACTTCATCCGCAATTTCCGGAAGATCACGGAAACCGGTACGGTAATCGATATTCAGCGCGATGGGCTGCATATACTCGCCGTTCGAGTTCTTGAGCGCGATGATCAGGTACGGATAGTCTTCACTTTCGTCCACATCGTATTCAAACGTAGCCGCCTTGTTCTTGGTTACATCAAATCTCTTTGCAAAGTCTGCCTTGTTGTAGACGCCCTTGAAGTCATCCGGTGTCGGAAGGTCGTCGTTTTCGGAATAGTAGTAATACAGTTCGCCGGAAATTTCCGTCTTGAAGGAAACGGTACCGACCGCCTTGAGAGACGGTTCTTCAACAAATCCGTTGTCCCCAGCGGAAACGATCACAGGCTTATAGTACGAACCGTCTGCTGCCTTAAGCATCAGTGCGATATAGTTGTAGTTCTTGAGATACTTGCTGTTCAGGCCGATACTGAGGGTACGATCCGATGCGATGGTGTTTTCGTCCTTCAATTCGCCGGATGCAGCAGCATATTCTTCCATGAATTCTGCCTGCGTGAGCTTGGAGCCGTCCTTTGCATAGAACCAGTACAGCGTACCTGCATAATTCGCCATAAATTTGATGGTAGTCGCATCGGCAAGGTAAGGAGTTTTTGAGAAGCCGTTGCCATCGGTATTGCTGTTCGGGATGACTACCGGCGCGTACTTTCTGCTGCCGTCCTGAAGCTGGAGAACCACATATTCAAATTCCTTGACGGAACTTGCGGAGTAGGTCCGTTCGGTAACAACCTGTCCCGCCTTGACGGTGATCGAACCGTTGAAGGAAGATGCGTCAAAGTAAGAGTCGTAGGAAGAGGTCGTCGGAGGCGTTGCGCCGTTGGTGAAGTAGTAGTATACCGTACCGTTCTCTGCCGGGAACAGGTTGAGGTAGTAGTTTGCTTCATCGGAAGTAATAAACGGGGTCATGGAGAAGGATTCCTGCGCGTCGCTGGAGCCCTGGTACTGCGTGCCCGCAAAGGTTGCGGTCAGGTTGTTGCCGATCTTGAATTCCGTCGGAACCATCGAGGACTTGAAGCCGGACGCGTTGACATACGCCAGCTTAATCAGACCGTCGCCCTTTACTTCGGTGCCGTCCGCGCCGTTTTCAACGTCGAGAAGGTCAAGGGAAATACCGGAGTAAACGTTGATCGTGGATTTGCCGTATACGGTAACGGATTCGATTTCGGTGCCGTTCTGGATGGACAGCTTGCAGCCGTTTTCGATCACGACATTCTTGACCTTGGAGTCGTCAAGAACCACGTCCGCCGTACCGCGGATGTAGAGAGTATCCGGAATGGTACAGCCGTAGATGCTGACGATGCCGGAGGTCGCGCCTTCGCTGACGATCACGCGGCCGTTCAGGGGAATGCCGTTGAGGATGACATTGCCTGCGCCGATGACGTTGTTGGTGTCCGCCGCGCCGTTGTCACGGGAGTAAGCGTTGGTCTGGAAAATACAGCCTGCCGCACGGTAGAGGATTGTGAGAGCTTCCGCACGGGTCAGGGTATTCTTCGGCTTGAAGATCTTTGCGCCGCCTTCGTTGTAGCCGTCGGTCAGACCCGCGTAAATCCCGCGGAGGACATAGCTGCGGTAATTTTCGGAAATGGTATGGTAGTCTGCAAAGTAGGACGTGGATGCCATTTCGTTTTCGGGCAGATCGAGGTAACGCACGAGAAGAGAAAGAGCTTCTTCACGGGTGATCTTGCCGTTCGGATTAACGGACGTACCGTAGTTGAGGATATAGCCCTGTGCCGCTGCCATAGCGAAATAGGGGTAGAACCAGTCGGATGTCTTGACATCGCTGTAGCTGATTCCCGTCGTTGCCTTCAGACCGAAGGCAGCATCGAGCATCTTGATGAATTCCGCACGGGTGACTTCCCCGTTGGGATTGAACTTGTAGGTGCCGTTGGGCTGCTTGTAGCCGTTCAGAACACCCTTGTCCACGAGATACTGGATCTGGTTTGCTGCCCAGTGGCCGGAGACGTCGGTGAAGGTGACGTTTGCCGCACTGACTGTGGCAGCGATCGAGCATACCATCAGAATGGCAAGAAACGCGGACAAAATGCGTTTTGAGAGTTTCATGTTGACCTCCATAAAATTGTTTGAATGTCTGTCCTCATCGCTCACGGGCAGAAATGGAATCAGACGATACGCAATAATTATACCATACCCGGATAAATTATCAAGTACATTTTTGAGCCATTTTATTATAATATTGTAAAATTCTCTGCGGAACAGACGGGATACGGAAAGAAAAGTCCCCGCATCTATTGAATAGACGACGGGGAGACGGAAAAAGTTCCGCGAAAATGAAAATTTTTTCCGGAATTTTTTTCATTTATTTTCAAAAAGGGTATGGACTGTGAATTGTTTTAATGTTAAAATATATGATATTGAAAGTATACTGGGAAAGATGGACATAGCCATCAATCATCGTAGTGTCCTCTGCACTGAATGATTTCGACCTGTCCATCCATCATTTTATATACAATTCGATTTTTCTCATCGATCCGGCGGCTCCAGCATCCGTTGTAATTTTTCAGCGGCTCGGGTTTTCCGATTCCGACGGAACCGTTCCGATCGATATCGCGCAGCAGTTCGTTGATCCGTTTCAGGGTCTTTTTGTCCTGCGTCTGCCAGTACAGGTATTCTTCCCATGCACGCTCCGTAAATGTCAGCTTACCCATTTTCCATGGCCTCTAATTCTTCGAGCGTTTTGACAACTACCTTCCCCTGCCGGAGCTGCTCCAGACTTTCATCAATTGCACGCAGATTTCTTTCCGAATAAAACGGGTCAATGGATACTTCAAACGGAATTCGTTTTTCACGGGTCATCTTTCGGGCAAAGATTGTAATGGCGGTTGTCATGTCCATGCCAAGCTCCCGGCATACTTCCTCCATTCCATGCTTGAGTTCCTCATCCATCCGGATATTGACAAGTGCTTTTCCCATTGATATTTCCTCCGATCTCATAGATTCCATTTACAGTATAGCATATTATAAAGACAATGTCAATATAACGTATTTACAGAAATCAAAAAATTATACAGAAAGGGTCATCATACCCATGAACAAAAAACAGATTGATATTCTCAACGATTATTTTCTCCACAGTCTTCTCCGGCTGATTTCACAGGAGGAACAGTGTCTGCGGCGTCTCTGTTCACCCGATCTGTCCATCCGTGAACTGCACGCCATCGAAGCGGTCGCCTGCCTGTCCGCACAAAACCGCAGTACGATGGCGGAAATCGCGCGGTATCTCCATCTGTCGCCGGCATCCCTCTCCACGGCGGTGAACGTGCTGGTGAAGAAGGGGTATCTCGAGCGCGAATACTCCGCGGAAGACCGGCGGGTGATCCACATCCGTCTGACGGAAGCCGGAGAAGCGGCGAACCGGACGTATCTGGATTTTGTCCGGAACATGATTTATGAGGTCAGCAGCGATCTCGACGAGGATGTGGCGGATCAGATGATCGAAGTCCTGCTCCGGCTGAGCGATTATCTCGACCGGACGCTGGAGGAACCGGCGGAGTGACGGCATACAAACAGGGACATTTTACAGTGTGTAAAGTGTCCCTTCTTTTCTTTATACAGCTTCGACGGCGGCTTCTTCGGTCAGGGTTTCGAGCATGAGACGCGCTCCCATCCGAAATCCACGGACAAACGCGTCCCGCATTTCGGCGATCTCGATATCCAGACGTGCTTCCATGCAGTCGCTGTAGGTTTTCCGCTGTTCCTTTGTCATCTCCTTCAGAAACGGGTCTTCGATCCGGTTCAGCAGTTCGGACAGATGCCGCCGCTCGTCCGGGTCGATAGCGGGAAGTTCAAACGGGATATTGTTCCCGAAAAACAGGTCTTCAATGGTTTTCATGGGGTACCTCCAAAAATGTGTTTTTTCTTCATTATATCACAGATTTTCGGAAAGGCTTCAAAATTCAACACATGTGTTGCACGAAAAATTTCGTTTGATGGAAAAACGCCACCTTCGCACCCAACGTTGTCATTCCGAGGACTTATCTCTAACAATTACGACTGAAGTTCTTGTCCGAGGAATCTTTGCACTCTCCTGTGTAGGCCGTAAAAAATATCCGTGGTTATCGTGAAATTTCAGCTTCAGAGGTTGCACTTTATCATAACGAATAATTTGCTGTTTCTTTATTTATGCAAATTGTTTGTTATGGACGTTCGTTAACCTCTGAAGTCGAAAGCGTTCGATAACCACGGACATTTTTTACGGTTTACACAGGAGAGTGCGAAGATTCCTCAGGCAGGACGTACAGTTTTGATTTCCAGTGAGCATCGCCTTCGGAATGACAACGTTGGGTGCGAAGGCAGCGTTTTCACCCGAACATACGTCTTTTATATCTCTTCCAGCATCGCAAAATTCATTCCGCCGGTGTAGGCTGCGCCGACATACACATTTTCCGTATACCGTCCGGTTTCCATGTAATGCTCCAGCGCGTACTTCGCCGAGTACGGCATATTCAGTCCGCAGACGTCGCGGTAGTCCACCCACTTCGGCACCCCTTCGTCGCACGTCAGATTCACCTGCACGCCCGGCTTCAGGTCTGCGAAAAAGTAATAATTGTGCCGGATCTCGCCGTTCTTCTGCCGCAGGGCAATGTACCGCATCCGCAGATTGTCCAGTGCATCCTCCGTCAGTCCGATTTCCTCGCGGACTTCCCGCAGAACGCACGCCCGCGCGTCGTTCACTTCCTCCGGCTCAAAATGTCCGCCGATTCCGCACCACGACGGTTCCACGACCTTCGACCCGATCCGGTACAGCATCAGCATCCGCGGATTGTCCGCATCCGTCCGATCCGTAATATACAGCGCGGTCATGTTTCTCAGCTTTCCGTCCATGTTCATGTTCTCCCGTCGGATTTCCTGTTTTATTCTTTACCCAGCAGCCGGATTTCGGACAGCTGTATAATGCCGTTTTCCCGGAACACAAATTTATAATACTTGTATTCTTTGGGATTTTCCACTTCAAAGCCGTACCAGAGATAATTCGTCGGCCCCATGTGTTTTTCCCCGTCTTTGACCTCGTGAACGAGCGTCCATTCGTCCGAGGCAGACGATCTGCCGTACAGCTCCCAGGAATCGGGGTTGCGCGAGGAATACGCCATCGTATCGTTTGCGGTGCGGAACAGATAGGCCTCTATCGCATGTGCCTGATTGAGTTCAAAGGTCACTTCGATTTTACCGCGTACATCAAGGCAGTATTTGGTGTTTTGGTCCGCATCGAAAAGATTCAGCACTCCCTCATTCGGATTTCCGTCCGGACCGTCTGCGGAGTCTGCATCAAGATACTGTGCAAGATTGTCGTATTTGGCAACGATTTCTTCCGTGGCATCGTTGCCGCAGTTTAAAGCGGAATTGCTGGAAACTCCCAGAAATTCACTGTCCATCCAGCGGAAACGGGCTTCCAGGAAACGTTTCATATATGCGACAGCCGCGTCGTATTTGATGTTCACGAATTCGCTGTCCGGGAAGAGTTCGTGGTTCATCTTTTCCGATTCGGCAATCCGTTCCACCGTCGCGTCGATGTTCGTGTCGAACCATTCCGCAATGTCGCTGCCTTCCTGACGGAGCTCCTTCCAGCGATCCTTCACCGCCTGTACGAACGGCGGATGATTTTCAAACAGCCACTGATACCACGGTGCCTGCTGAATCCACGCGCCTTCCGTATCCGGGAACTGCGCGCCGTAGCAGGTGTCGTAGTCCCAGCACGGACCCATGTACAGCCGTCCGTCGTTGCCCATGAAGCAGTAGCAGCTTGTGACAAACTTGGAGTCGTAGTTGCGCGTGATTTCGTTCAGCAGATACCAGTTCACGAACGAATCCACGTCGATGTATTTCTCCAGTTCCTCCATGCTGCCGCTCAGGATCGCGGTCTTCATTCCGTCAAAGAACGTCTTGAATTTTCCGAACGCTTCCATCCGCTTGCCGGATGCGAGGTCTTCCACATCCTTGCCCTGATATTCCTTCAGGCGCAGATGGACGCTGTTGGACGGGTCGCGCTTGTTTTCGTACATGACGATGCAGAGGTCGCATTCGTGGCGGTACACCATCTCGATTTCGAACAGCGCGCTCTTTCCTTCAACCACGTCGATGCGGTTTTCGTGAATCTGGATTTTTTCCGTCAGAACGTAGGTTCCGGCGTACTTGCCGTTTGCCACAACGTCCACATATTCGTTGTCGCACGTTCCGGGAAGTCCGAGCCATGCGGCGCATTCCTGCGTGAGATAGTTGTGCAGCATCGTCTTGTCGCTGTGGACGGTCACGAGCACCCACTTTTTGGCGTCGCCCATGCCGACCAGATCGGCTTTTTCGGCGAGCTTGAGCGTGTACGGCTTCTGCTTGAATGACCATGAATAGTTCCCGCGTCCCTTGATCTGGAGGGGAAGATCATAGTAGCTGTTCGTGTGATCGCCGTCCACGAGGGTGTAGTTCGCGTCGGAATAAATGCCGTGCTGGACGACCCGCAGTCCCGCCGTACGGGACGGAAGTTCGAGATACAGCGTCGGCAGGTTCGTCAGTTGGGGATATTTCTCCACGGTTTCCGCACTCACGCGGGTTCCTGCTTTGGTGAGATACCCCTCTTCGGTAACAGGCTCCACGGGTTCCGCAGGCTTGACCGGTTCGGGTTCTTCTTCCGGTTCCGGCTCCGTTTCCGGAGGTTCTGTCTCTTTGGGAGCTTCGGTCTCCGGTTTGGCGGTTTCGGGGAGTTCTTCCGTTTCCGCCGTTTCGGCGGGGATGGGTTCCGCCGGCGTTTCTGCCGAGCAGGAAACAAGGAAAAGTGCAGTCAAAATCAGGCAAAGGATTCGTTTCACCGGGTTTCTCCTAACATTTTATTTTATAGAATAATAACGTATTATAGCACAGTTTTTTGAAATAGCTGTGAACAAAACGAAATTTTACAGCTTTACGAACCGGGGTTCGTGCTTCATCGCGGGGATGAGCTTGTTCATGAGGTCATCCGTGGTGAAGCGCAGGCTCGACGTGTTGATGCACGGGTGACAGCCGAAATATTCGTTTGTCAGAAGGTCTTCGTCGATCAGCAGGCTGACTTCGCCGTCGTGATCGTTCATAAGCCCGAGAACGCTCAGCGAACCGGGAGTGATATCGAGCAGTTTTTCCATATAGGCGTGATCGCCGAACGACAGGCGGGAAGAGCCGATCTGCGCGGAGAGGTCCTTGGTCTTGAACGGCTTTTCCCCGGGCATGAGGAGGAGGTAGAACACGGTCTGCTGACGGTTGGCGAGGAAAAGATTCTTGCACATGGCAACGTCGAGCACGCGGTCGGCTTCGGCGCAGGCTTCCATGGTCATAAGGGCTTCGTGATCGACGCGGGTATAGGGGATAGCAAGGGAATCGAGAAGATCGTAGACGCGGACTTCCTTGGGGAGCCGGTCGTCGGTATTGAGGGGGCGTCCTTCGTAGAGGGTCATAGCGGGGGTTCTCCTGTTGAGATGAAATATGGATGGGTCTATTGTAACGCGCAGAGTGAAAATTGTCAAGAGATGCAGTATTGTCGTTGGTGATAATAAACAAATTTTTTTACGGCATCCATACAGGTGCATTTTGAAGTGCTGAGGAAAATTTGTGATACAATATAATGTAAATTCAACGAAATTGCAGCAAGCAAAACAATCGTTTCGTAGGGCGGGGGCAAGCCCCATAGACGGGAACTTAAGCGAAAGGGTGACACCTCATCAGTCGCTACGCGCCAGCTTCCCCTCAAGGGGAAGCCTCGGGTGAGTACAAATTTTCCCGTCAGCTGACAAAATTTCGCTCTAAATTAGCCTTCCCCTTGAGGGGAAGGTGTCACGAAGTGACGGATGAGGTGGCACCCTTCCGTTTCACTTCCGCTAAAGTAACTATATTGAACCAATCAGGAGGTACCTATGAAAGCCCTTGAAGATCTTTTTTTCGGTTACAATATTCCGTTTGAAGCCCCGTCCCTCGATCCCGACGAATATCACCGGCTGAATGAAAAAATTCAGGAATCCGAAAACCCGCTGTGGAAAAGCATGAATCCGGAACAGAAAAAACTTTACAACCAATACATCGATTCCTGTACGGAACTCACCTCCATGCAGGAGCGTGACGCGTTCATCCGCGGTTTCCGCCTCGCCGTACAGTTTTTTCTGGAATCCCTGACGCAGGAATTGTATTTTTCCGGCAAATCTCATATTTCCGCAAACTCCGAATCATAAATTTGCATAAATATCTTGATTTTTCTCTCACTTTTCTATATAATGAAACCAACAATTCTCATTCCTGTCAAACAAGGAGGTTTCCCATGACAAAGCGCAACCGCATTCTCGCGTTGATCCTCGCATCCCTGATGCTTCTCTCCGCTGCTGCCTGCTCGGATTCCGGCACCAACGAAGAAACCGCTGCCATCACTGCCGGCGATACCGCCGCAGAAATCACCGAAACCGAACCGGTACCGGAAGAAACCGGCCCCGTTGCGGAACTTCCCGACAAAACCTATGACGGCGAAGAAGTCATGTTCCTGACCTCGCACAACAGCGGCTACGACTGGTACTCCAGCTACGAAATCTACGCCGAAGAAATGACCGGTCAGCTCATCAACGACGCGGTGTTCACGCGAAACAACACCATCGAAGAACTCCTCGACATCAAGATCGCGCAGACCAAGCTCGAAAACTGCCACACCACCGCGAAAAGCTCCATCACGGCGGGTGACAAGCAGTTTGACGTTGTCATGCCGTACATGAACAACACCATTACCCTTGCGGTCGAAGGCTCGCTGCTCGACCTTAAGCAGATTCCGTATCTCGATCTCGACAAGCCGTGGTGGGATACCCGTGCGAACAAAGACTTAATCATCAACGACCGCCTGTTCATCACGACCGGCGACATCTCCATCCTCGACAACGAATGCACGATGGTCATGTTCTTCAACAAGGATATGATCGGTCAGTTCGGACTGGAAAGCCCGTATGACCTCGTCAAGGAATACGGCTGGACGATCGACAAGGTCAACGAAATGGCACACGTTGTCACGAACGACAAGGACGGCGACGGCAAGATGACCAACGACGATATGTGGGGCATCTCCATCGCGGACAACGCTCCGATTTCGTTCTACTTCGGTGCGGGCGAACGTGTAGTACAGGCGGATGACAACGGCGAACTTCAGCTCATGCTGGGCAGCAACCGCGCCATTGACGTTTTCGACAAGATCACCAACCTCTGCTACAGCACGGAAGTCCTCTCCCGCCACACGACCGGCAACGCGGGCTTTGACTCCGTATGCGCGTCCTTCAACGCAGGCAACATTATGTTCGTAACCTTCGCGCTCGTTGACATCAACGGTCTGCGCGACGCGGAATTCGAATTCGGTATTCTCCCGTACCCGCTCTACGACGAAACCCAGAAGGAATACAACAACCTCATCAGTACCGGTCTTGTCAGCTCGACGAGTATCCCGAACACCTGTGAAAACACCGAAGTGGTCGGCGTAACGCTCGAAGCGATGGCGTACTACTCCACCTCGACCCTGACCCCGGCATACTACGACAACGCGCTCAAGACCCGTTACGTCCGTGACGAAGAGTCCGGCGAAATGCTCGACATCATCTTCGCTACCCGTGTATACGACCTCGGCTTCATCTTCAACTGGGGCAACGCAGGTTCCATGGTAACGAATATGTACACCGCCAAGCAGACCGAGTACGCGTCCAACTGGGAAAAGATCCAAAAGGCTGCGACCAAGGCCATGGGCAAGGCACTGGAACAGTTCGCGGAAATTCCGTAAGCAAATACAAAAAACGAAATTCATACATCCTATCAGGAGGTTCCTATGGCTGACAAACTTCGGATCGGTATCATCGGTACCGGCGGCATCGCGCATTCCCATGCGGCTGCCTACAAGAGCTTCGACGACGTGGAAGTCGTTGCGGGAGCGGACATCATCCCTGGCAAGGCGCGGAAATTCCTCGACGAATTCGGCTGGACGGACGCGACGGCGTACGACACCTGCGAGGCTCTCTGCGCGCGTGACGACATTGACGCGGTTTCCATCTGCACCTACAACACGCAGCACGCCTGCTGTGCGATCGCGGCACTCGAATCGGGCAAGCACGTTCTTCTGGAAAAGCCGATGTGCGTGACGCTCAAAGAAGGCATCGAGATCATGAAGGCGGAAAAGAAGAGCGGCAAGATCCTGACCGTCGGGTTCCAGCCGCGCTACAACAACAACTGCCGCAAGATCAAGCGCATCGTCGAATCCGGCGAGCTCGGCAAAGTTTACTACGTTCAGATCGGCGGAAGCCGTCGGCGCGGCATCCCGGGCAGTACGTTCATTGATGCGGACAAGGCGGCGTTCGGCGCGATCGGCGACCTTGGCTGCTACTCGCTCGACCTGTCGCTGAACTCGATCGGCTATCCGAAGCCGCTGACCGTTTCGGCGTACACGTCGGACTTCTTCGGCAAGAACCCGAAGTATTACGGCGAATCCGACCGCTTCTCGGTTGACGACTTCTCCGCGGCGTTCATCCGTCTGGAAGGCGACATCATCCTCGACTACCGCATGGCATGGGCCATGCACATGGACATCTGCTCCGACTTCGTGATCCTCGGTACGGACGCGGGTCTGAAGGCAACGGCACCGCATCCGAACCCGCTGTGGGGCTCGATCATCTCCGGCGACATCTCCGGTCTCTACCTGATGCACGACAAGTGCGGCGAACCCGTCACGACCCCGCTCACGCTCGAATCCACGAACTACAACATCTTCACGATGAAGGTCCGCGACTTTGTGGACGCAGTCAAGACCGGCGGCGCGGCACCCATCCCGACCTCGCAGATCATCTACAATCAGGCGATCATCGACGCGATGGTTACGTCCGCCAAGGAACGCTGCGAAATCAAGATCGACATTCCGGAAATTTAATATTTTTGGGGGTACTTCTTGGGGGAACCTTTTTGAGGAAAAGGTTCCCCCAAACCCCTTCTAAAACCTTTTTGATCTGCTACAGTGATTTGGTGCTGTGCGGATTTTTTGTTTTTTGAGGGGGACTTTCTTGGGTCTGTGCGTAGCCATTTTGGATATCCCAATCCGCTGACATTTCGTTGGTTTGAATTTCCGAGAAAATCGTTCTGGGGAAGTCAGGGGCCGCGACAAGGTTCACGCCTTGCCACCCTGACTTCCCTCGCCGTGGAGGAAACTGTCGATTCAGACTCGCCGTGAAGAGAACATTCAATTTAATCTCGCCATATCGAATTCCTTCATCCCAAACCCGCCATGTAGCTGAATCAAAAACCCTTTCAAGATTACCAAACGTACTCCACGGCTACGGCGAGCAGGGTCTCGGCGGCCCCTGCGAGCTCGCTCCACCATATTCGTATGTATTGGAGACAGTTCCCCCTGTCAGCTGCACGAATGCGCCTTATCTCTTCCACCCCCAAAAAGAAAAAATCTGCACAGTCGAAATCCCTGTAGCAGATGAAAAAGGTTTTGGAAGGGGTTTGGGGAAACCTTTTCCTCAAAAAGGTTTCCCCAAGAGCGTCCCCCAAACGATATTCTATTCAATCTTCATCCCGTTCCACAGACCGGCGTAAATGCCGCCCTTGGCGAGAAGGCTTTCATGATTGCCGCGTTCCTCGATGCCGTTGTCGCTGATGACGAGGATTTCATCGGCGTTCTTGATGGTGGTCAGACGGTGCGCGACGACGATGGTGGTGCGGCCGTGGGCGAGTTCTTCCAGACTGTGCTGGATCATCTGCTCGGTTGCGTTGTCGAGGGCACTCGTCGCTTCGTCGAGAATGAGGACAGGCGGGTTCTTCAGGAAGACGCGCGCGATTGCCACACGCTGTTTCTGACCGCCGGACAGCTTGATGCCGCGTTCACCGACGATGGTGTTGAAGCCTTCCGGCAGGGATTCGATGTATTCGAGAATGTTCGCACGGCGTGCCGCGTCTTCGACCTGTTCCTTCGTCGCGTTGGGCGTACCGTAGGCGATGTTGTCGTAGATCGTCGCGTTGAACAGGAAGACATCCTGCGCCACGATACCGATATTTTCGCGGAGTGACGAACGGGTCACGTCGCGGATATCCGTACCGTCCACGGTGATCTTCCCGCCTGCCAGTTCATAGAAGCGCGGGATCAGGTGGCAGATCGTCGTTTTGCCGCCGCCGGACGGGCCGACGAGAGCAAGCGTCTTGCCTGCGTCCACCTTGAAGCTGAGGTCGTGCAGGACGGTCTTTTCTTCTTCGTAGCGGAAGGTCACGTTGTCGAATTCAATTTCGCCCTTCACACGGCCGATATCCTTCGCGTTCGGATCGTCCGCTTCGATCGGGTAATCCATGATTTCAAGGAACCGCTTGAAACCGGTCATCCCGTTCTGATACTGTTCGACGAACGAAATGATGCGGCGGACGGGGTTCATGAAAATGCCGATGTAGAGGACAAACGCGGTGAAGTCGCCGACGGAAATCTTGCCGAACGCGCAGAACATACCGCCCGCGATGTAGAGAACGACCTGTAAAAAGTCGCCGATGAAGGTCGTGCCGCAGTGGAATTCCGCCATGACCTTGTACGCCTTGGCGCGCGCCTTGACGAACTTGCTGTTGCCGCGTTCGAACATTTCGTTTTCGTATTCGCGGCTGGTGTATGCCTTGGACACGCGGATCCCGGCGATGCTGTTTTCGAGGCCGGCGTTGACTTCCCCGATTTCGACACGGGTTTCGGTGAACGCCTGACTCATCCGCATCCGGAGACGCGCCGCGAAAATCACCATGATCGGCAGGGAGGCGCAGACGATCAGCGCGAGGGGCAGGTGGATGCGCGCCATCATGATGAACGCGCCGACGATGGAGATCACGGAGAGGAAGAGGTCTTCGGGACCGTGGTGGGCAAGCTCGGAGATATCCATCAGGTCGCTGACGATACGGGACATGATGGTACCGGTCTTGTTGTTATCGAAATAGGTCAGGGGGAGGCGTTCGAGGTGGTCAAAGACCTCGCGGCGCATATCCGCCTGCATATCGACACCGACAAGATGTCCGACGTAGGAAACGAAATAGTTGAACAAAAGTTTCGCAACATAGATGAGCAGCAAAATCACCGCCCAGACCACCAGCAGGTGAATCTGGTTGTTCGGGATATAGATGTTCAGCATATTGCGGGTGATGTTCGGGTAGATGAGGTCGCACAGAGCGAGCATGAGCGCGCACACCATATCCGCCGCGAACATCTTGACGTGCGGTCGGTAATACCCGACGAACCGTTTGAGAATCTGCATGATAATGTCCTTTCGTATGCTTGATTTGCTCCATTATAGCAAATATTTTGTCCGTTGGCAATACTAAAAATAATTAATGGGATTTTAATAATCCAGATAAAAGAGATCTTCCCGTTCCCTGCGATTCCTTCTTAAATATTAAAATATTTATTTTTAAAACTCCCGAAATTCCACTTCCAAATTATTGACAATCCGCAAAAAATGTGTTAAGATGGTGTTACCTTGATACGGGTTTTTTTGTCGTGCTTTTCTTTATGAAAACCGGCAGTGTATCGCCCAAAAATTCCATATTTTTCATTCTAAGCAAAGGAGTATTTCCCCATGAAGCTCAACAAGCTCCTCGCGGGTCTCGGTGCCGCCGTTCTTACCGCTGCTCTTGCAGTTACGGCTTCCGCAGCAGATCCGCTCGTTGTCTGGGACTTCTCCCAGGCAGACAATACCGCCTTCTATAATGCAGACGGTACCGTAGCATTCAGCGTAAACAATGGTACTGCTACCTACGACGCTGACAATGCATGCCTCAACCTCGACGTTGAAGGCGGCGACCCCTTCTTCGTTCTCCCCAATCAGGGCACGTTCCCGGCAGAAAACAGCTTCGTAAGAGTTAAGTACAACCTTACCGGCATTTCTGACTGGTCCACCTCCATCTACTTCACCACCGATACCGTACAGTGGTCCGAAACCGGTCACTGGAAGGGCTTCTACGACGGCGATGACGGCGAATGGTGCGAACAGACCTTCTACATGACCGAATGCGGCGCGTGGGCAGGCACCATCACCGATATGCGTCTTGACATTTTCGACTCCGCTTCCGCAGGTCAGAACGCCAAGGTCGCTTACGTTGCTGTATTCGGCACGGAAGCTGACGCAAACGCATTTGACTTCGCTGCTTGGCAGGCTGCCGGCAGACCCGTTACCCTTGAAGCAGCTCCTGCAGCAGAAGCAGCTCCCGCAGCAGCTTCCGACAGAGTTTCCGCTGTAGCAGTCGGCGGCGCAGGTATCTTCACCTACGACGAATCCGACGGCGAATACTGGAGCCCTGCTCTCACCATGCTTGATAAGTCCGGCGTTGTTATGGCTCTTGAAGATGGTTCCATCGTTGGTTACAGCGACGTTTCCACCTACACCGATCCCGCAAACGTAAAGACCATGGCTACCCTGACTCCCGGCTGGTACGAAGTTGTTCTCTGCAACCTCGGTACCAATCCCGAATGGTTCCCCGCAGACGTTAACGGCAAGGTCGCTCTCTGCGTACGCGGCGACTCCACCTTCACCGTTAAGTCTGAAAACTCCATGAACGCCGGCGCGGTTGCCTGCCTCATCGGTAACAACTGCCGTGCAGTCGAACTCGTTGACGAAACCGGCGTTATGACCGGCGAATACGAAAACGTTTCCATGAGCGTTGACTACTACACCATCCCGATGTGCGCTCTGTCCTCCGACGTTACCGCTCGTCTCGTAGCTACTACCGCTGACATCTCCATCGCTGACGCAGTTGTTGCAGTTGAAAACGTATTCTTCGGCGACCTCGAACTCAGCGTATCCCACAAGAAGTCCGCTTACATCTTCCTCGGTACTCTCGAAGAATATGAAGCAAACAAGACCCGCACCGATGCCAACACCGTAACCGCTGGCGGCGGCGTTGCTGTATCCGCTCCCGCAGCTTCCACCGAAGCTCCCGCAGCACCCGCAGCACCGGCACAGGCAGAAGGCGAACTCCAGAACCTCTGCCTCGGCGCAACCATCACCGAAATCTCCGGTCTTGAAACCGAAGGCGCAAACACCGGCGAAATGGCCATCGACGGTGACCTCGCTACCCGCTGGTCCTCCAACACCTCCGATGACGCTCACATCATCATCGACATCGGTCAGCCCCTCCCGATCGGTTATGTGGAAATCCACTGGGAAACCGCGTGCGCTCAGGACTACACCATCGAAACCAGCTCTGACGCTGCTTCCTGGGACGTTCGCGCAACCGTAACCGGCAACACCAAGGGTACCTCCCCCGCGTCTGACGACTGCATCGTCGTTCACGAATGGGAACCCGCAACCGCCCGTTACATCAAGATCAACTGCACCAAGAGAAACACCGAATGGGGCAACTCCATCTGGGAAGTTGTTGCACGCAAGGCAGCGGACACCGTAGTATCCACCGCACCCGCAGCATACCCGGCATCCGCGGCTGAAATTCCGGCAGGCTCCGTTCTCATCAACGGCGAAC
>SVQN01000134.1 GCA_015065295.1 Oscillospiraceae bacterium | reverse complement strand
CCTCGCCGTGATGCTGTTCGCCTACGGGACGATCATCGCACAGATTTTCTACGGTACCTCCGCCATCCGGTTTCTGACAACGAAAAAACTGCCCCTCTTCCTGTACGGCTGTGCTTCGGCAGGCTGTACAGTTGTCGGGGCAGTGGTTTCCGCGCCGGTTTTATGGACGTTTGCGGACATCCTCATCGGCGGGATGACCGTGGTAAACTGTATGGTATTGATTTTGCTGAGAAAATCTCTGCGGGATTAGCCCTCGATCGTCACATCCGCCGTCCGGCCGGTGTTGATCTCGATCAGACGGCTCAGAACGCCCGCCATCTGGTCAATCCGGTACGCGCCCCGGATGCCGTATTCGGACAGCGTGATATACGCCTTGCTGTGGGCGGCAAACCGTGCGTCGTAGGAGGCAAAATAGTTTTTCAGCTTCACGTCGATGGTCTTGTTGTATTCGGCGGACGCATGGTTCGGGCGGGTGTAGCGCACGCGGGCGTACAGCACCTTCGCCTGCTCGAACCGGCGGGAGTTGATGAGGTAGCCTTTGCCGTACAGATCGCTGATTTTTCGGTTCCGCAGTTCCTCCAGTGCCGCGCGGTGATCGCCGAGCGTCAGCAGGTGCGCGTCCACGTTGAACAGGATCGACTGCCCGAACGCCTTCGCCTTGTCCGTCTGAACCGAGGTGGATTCGCTGTTCGAGTAGTAACCGATGACCTCCGACAGCGTTTCCATCAGACCGGTCTGAAGCCGGGCGATGTCCGCTTCATCGAACAGACCGATACGGAAGGCTTCCATGGCAAGCGTGTTCGTATAATCAAGCGGAGAAATATTGTCGGGATTCAGGGAATCGTGTGAAATCAGCCGGTTTTCGTTATTCATAATCTTCCTCCTCGTCCAGATACGCATAGTCGTCCTTGTCGTCGTATTCACGCGCCGCGTCGGGATTTTCATAATCGTTCCGTTCGTCGTTCATCGCGCGGTCGGAATCGTAGAATTCGTCGTACGCGTCCACGTCAAACGTGTCGTCCTCGTCGTAATCGTAGAAATCGTCTTCTTCGTAATAATCGTGATCCGCACGCGAACCGTCCGCACGCAGGTCGTCGTCCTCGTCGTCGAAATACGTTTCGCCGTAGGCTTCGTAAACGTTCGTGCTGGGAGCTTCTCTCGCGCCGGTTCCGGAGTCGTAGTCCAGTTCGTCGCGGTCCGCATACCATTCGTAATAGTGATCGCCGCTGTTGACCATCCGGATGATCCGTTCGCCTTCCACGCTCACAAGCGTATCCACACTGCCGTGACAGCGCAGCTCAAACCGCTTGAACAGCTCGTCGATGAGGTCGTTGTCGCTGATTTTGTCCGCCGTGTCGGTCTTGATGTAGTAAAAGAGCGCGGTCACTTCATTCAATATATACGGATAATTCTCCTGCGTGACATAATGCGACGTGCAGAACCGCTTGATGATCTTCGCTACCGCGCCGACGCCCGTTTCGATGCGTTCGTTTTCCGTGAGCGCGGTATTTCTGGTATCGGACAGTTCCCTCGCCTCTTCCTCGCTGAGGATCAGGCCGTAGTTCTGCGACACGGCATTCAGGTCGAGAATCTCTCTGGACACCGGCTGCAGTGCGATGTTTTCAAATGATATCAGTCCGTTCATAGGTATCCCCCGTTTTTGACTTCTTGCATCCTGACAGGTTCCGCTCGGACACACTCCACAAAAAATATTCACAAATTCCGCAAAAACACTTGACAAACCGTTCAATTTGTGGTATAATACTTTATGTAAAGATATGTTTCGTAGGACATTCTGTCTATACCTTATGATTATACCACTTGCAGGCCGTTCTGTCAAGTGTTTTTTTGTTTTATCGGCGGTTTATCCGTTTTCACACGGAATATACACATTAAGAAAAATCCACCCGTGTATAAAATATCAGATTTCTCCTGAATTTATTGTTCATTAATCACAATTATAATTCATAAATTCTCGGAGTATATAGACATAGTAGACAAATCCATCAATCAAAAACACGTTTACACACATTACACTCATAAATTTATATATTGATAAAATATAAATATAACATTTCCTTCCAGTTCTTCCGACGAGCGGTATGTATCCCTCCCGGTCGCCATGCAATTTCCAGCAAATGGTAAAGCTATAATAGGGACTGAACCCCATCCGTGTAAGTGTGTTGTGTGTATTTTCCGGATTGTTCTTACTTGACCGGTCTTGCTTCAAGCATCTTGATGTTGATGCCCTTTTCCATGAAGTTGCGTTCGTACTCGGTGATGATATTGTTCGCCGCACGTTCGGAATTGTGAAGGTCACGGGTCAGGAAAGCGATCTCGAAGCCGCAGGACGGAAGCATTTCGACCGTATAATCAAACAGAGTCTCGTCGTCCGTCTTGAAGGAGAACAGACCGTCCGGCGTGAGAACGCGCTTGTAGTTTTCGAGGTACGCGGGATGGGTCAGACGACGTTTTTCGTAGGTACACTTGCGGGACCACGGGTCGCTGAAATTGGCTATAATCCCGGCGAGGGAATTGTCGGGCATCCGGGTCACAACATCGTTTGCTTCGCCGACGATGAAGCGGACGTTGCCGCGCAGTTCCATGGGCATATCCCAGACATCGCCGTTCTTGTAGAGGTCGCCTTCGGGAGTCTGCCAGCCGCCGTTTGCACCCAGCGCGCCCAGCCCACGGTGCTTCGCATATTTTTCAACGGCGCAGACCGCCACATCGGAAACACGTTCCAGCGCGACATAGTTGAATTCCGTGTCGCGTTCGGACAGCGCAGTGATAAAATCGCCCTTGCCGCAGCCGACTTCCAGCTTCAGCGGATTGGAATTTCCGAACACATTGGCGGGATTTTCCCAGGTTTCGGCGGCATTCGGGTATAAAAGGGCGGAAAGTGCGAGAAGTCTTTCATTTCCGTGGCGTTTTTTTCTCATTCTCATATTGATTATTCCTCTGTTTTTTGATAAAATATAGGAAATGGCTAATGACTAATGACTAATGGTGAATGGTGAATGACTATGGCTGCACGTCCGTCAGCCGACAGACATCAAGTAACGCCAGTCATTCACCCTTAGTTCTTAGTCCTTAGTTTAAATTATATCATATA
>SVQN01000060.1 GCA_015065295.1 Oscillospiraceae bacterium | reverse complement strand
GACCTCGACCTCGCGCGCAAGATCCGTGACGCAGCAGCGGAAAAGAACCTCATCACCGCATCCGGTTTCCAGTGCCGTTACTCCAACCTCGTGGAACCCAACGTAAAGTTCTGTCAGGAAAACGAAGTCGTTTTCGTTGACGCTTCCCGTATCGGCGGTATGCCGGGCGTATTCTGGTGGCGCGACAAGGACCTCTCCGGCGGTCAGATCGTGGAACAGACGATCCACCAGTTCGACATCATCCGCTACGTCTTCGGCGAACCGGAAGAAGTCTGCACCTACGGTACCCGCGGCTTCCTGAAGGGCGTTCCGGACTACAACACCGACGACCTCTCCACCACCATCATCAAGTTCAAGAGCGGCGCACTCGGCGTAATGTCCACCGGTGACTACGCGACCTCCGGCAACAGCCACGACTCCAAGGTCATCTTCTCCTCCAAGGACAAGAGAGCCGAACTCAAGATTCTCGGCACCCTCAAAATCTACGGCGAAAAGCCCGAAGAACCCAAGGATGACAAGGGCGGCTTCATCGTCAAGGGCGACGGCGCTCTCTCCGCAGGCGGCGACTGCATCGTTTACCATCAGGACGGCGACGCCGGCGTTCTCTGCGACCGTACCTTCATCGAAGCGGTCATCAACGGCGACGGCAGCAAGATCCGTTCTCCTTACGCAGACGCGTTCAAGTCCGTTTCCTTCACCATGGCGTGCAACGAATCCATGGCAACCGGCAAGCCGGTCAAGGTTGAACTCGAATAATCAAAGTTTCTTGGGGAAAACTTTTTAAGGAAAAGGTTTTCCCCAAACCCCTTTCCAAAACCTTTTTGGACTGGATATGTGACAAAGACTGTGCAGAGCGTTTGTTCTGCATGGTCTTTTTTCTGCTTAATCGAATTTTAATCCAATTTTAAACTTACCTTAATTCCGCTTTAATTGACACATATCTCCCGAAACGGTATAATATATCACAGAAAATCTTGACATCCACGGACAGGTATCCACCATGAAGTTCCTCTATCTCCTGCTCACCCGCTCCACCTCGCTTCCGTCCAGACTGATCGGCTTATTCACAAGCGAACCGTTTACTCATATCTCCCTTGCTTTCGACCGCGAACTGACGGTTTTATACAGCTTTGCACGGAAATATCCCGCGATTCCTCTTCCGGCCGGGCTCATGGAGGAACACATCGACCGGGGATTTTACCGGAAGCAGGGGGATATTCCCTGCGCTCTTCTGCGGATTGCCGTGCCGGAGAAAATTTATTTTCACGCGCAGACTCTTGTCTATAATATGCTTCAGCGCAGAGAAGACTATACATACAGCATTCTCGGTCTCCTCCTGTGCCGGATGCACATCTCGCTTGACCGTCCCAACCGCTACTTCTGCTCCCAGTTCGTCGGAACCGTTCTCGCTCAAAGCGGTGCGCTGGAGCTTCCCAAACCCGCGTCCCTCATGCACCCGTTCGATTTCTGTTCCCTCCGGGAAAGCGGGCTGGAACTCCTTTATCTCGGCGGTCTTGACGGTGTGCGGTCCGCCTGAACGACCAAGGAGGACATAATGATGCTATTGCCTCAGTTTCTCCAGCGCATTGCCGTCTCGTTCGCGCTTCTCTTCTTTCTCGCCTGCTACGGTCTGATTCTGACTTGGAAGGAAAAATTCACCTTGAAACAAAACAAACGCTTTTCCCCTCTTTTCAAAAAATCCATTGCCGTCGCCTGTGTTCTTGTCTGCCTTCTTCTGTCCGCGCTGATTCTCATTTACGTCGGACGACCGTTTCTCGCCTTTCTCGATCAGCCGGAAAAGTTCCGGCAATGGATTGACGAGCGCGGCCTGATCGGACAGGCGGTCTTCTTCGGTATGATCGTCCTGCAGGTGTTCGTCGCCTTCATTCCCGAAGAACCGCTGGAAATCGCCGCAGGCTATGCGTTCGGATGGTTCGGCGGAACGATTCTGTCCCTTCTCGGCATCATTCTCAGCTCCGCACTGGTCTTTCTCTTCGTCCGCCGTTTCGGGATGCGTGCGATTGATCTGTTCATCTCCCGCGAAAAGCTCGAATCCATCCGGTTCCTGAACGACACAAAACGTCTGAAATCCCTGATGTTTCTCCTGTTCCTCATCCCCGGCACGCCGAAGGATCTTCTCACCTACGCCGCCGGTCTGACCCCTATCCGCCTGTCCGAATTTCTGATTCTCTCCGCCGCCGCACGGCTCCCGTCTCTCGTGACCTCCATTGTCGGCGGTTCCGCACTCGGTTCCGGAAATTATCTCACCGCCGCCGCTGTTTTTGCCGTCACCGCCGCGGTCAGCCTTCTGGGACTGTTCATCTATTCAAAAATCAAGCAGCACAAAACCCAAGCCTGACTTACGTCAAACTTGGGTTTGTTTTTATCCGTTTTTCAATTTCCCCGCATCCGCCACAGTCCGGCACGGATCACCTCAATCACCGCGCCAAGCGGGAAGATCAGCCACGAGTACGCCCACGTCCAGCCGCTGAACGTGAAGCTGTACAGGAAGTACACGATCACAATCCCCAGCCAGAGAACGCCGGAAAATTCCTGATGCATCACCTTGTCAAACGGGATTCCCTTGTTGTACTTCCGCAGCATATCGAACAGAACCGATCCGATCGCGGACGACAGGAACATCAGCCACGTCATGTGCCAGTGACCGAACAGAAAACTGACCGCCAGATATACGACCGGCGTCAGCAGCCACATACAGGTCTCGATGGTGTCAAGCAGGGCGTTCGTTTTCTTTGCATTCCGTTCCCGTTCTTTTTTCTCCGCTTCCTCGTCCGTTTCCGGCAGAGATTCGAGCATCGCTTTGATCTTCTCCACGTCCGCCAGAAGCTCCCGGTAGGCATCCAGTTCGCTCTTGCCTTCCGACACCTTCCGGTCGAATTCCGTACTGATCCGGCCAACCATTTCGTCGATCTTTTCCGCCGCGGCCGCCGTACCGATCTCATCGCACATGGATTCCAGTTTCTTTTTGAGTTCTTTCTTCATCATAGGCTGTCACCCCGTTTCCGGCACTCAGCCGGCATCACTCATCTTTTTCCAGTTCAGACCGTAGCCGTTATAAACATAGGTATCATCCGGCAGGAAGAACGCATCCTGCGCGTACACGTCGCCGCTGCCGCACCGCATGGAACCGCAGTATTCCCCGCGATAAACCGCCACATGAACGTGCTTGCCGGAGGAAACACCGTAGTCCCCGCTGTCGTAGAAATAATCGCCCTGCGTATATCCCTGCCCGACGGCAAGGTCGGAAATGTCGTTGTCGTGAAGGAAACATACCGTCATATAATCATACGTTCCGTCCGCATAGAGAACCGGAGAGGCACTCTGGAACCATACAGCATTGCAGGCCAGTTCCGTCGCGTCAATGCGGACGATCTGCCCGTCAAACGGCGCACGGACGGCGCGTTCCATCGGCTGGATATCGAGCGCATTCTGTTCCATGTGGGAAAACTCGTCATACGCCCCCTGCGTAACAACCAGGGATTCGGCAACAAAAATCGCCAGTTCCCGTCCGTCGGCACTCACGATCCCCTGACGTTCGAAATTCCACGTCTGCGGAACCGCGGCCAAGGCAATCTTTCCGCCGCTGCTGTGGGAATCCCGGCAGGAGAGGTACTGCCCCTCGCGGGATGCGGAAACGATCTCCCACGATCCGTCCGCACATCCGCGGATATAGAATTCCATTGCATTTTTGGAGGTCGCACTGTACAGCCCCACCTCAGAAACGCCGGCACCCGCTCCGATAACCCGTCCGAACCCGCTGCGTGACGCGGCAGAATAGATATAATACGTTCCGCGTTCCGTCCGTTCAATACGGAAGGTCTGGGTAATATCGCCGGTCGCATCCCATGTGGTCACGCCGACACCTTCATAATCGGTATTCGCACCGCTGGAAGCGACATTGAGAGCCTTTCCGCTGTCCGACGCGGTAATGGTATAATACCCGTCGGGGATCGTCCAGTCCACAGTGTAACCGACCGCATCAAGGAACACATCGGTTTCGTTGGTATCGTCCGACCAGAGCATGAACACGGCGTCCTGATAGTCCATCCGCCCCTGTTTCACAAGGGCATCGGAAAGAATCTGCCGGGAACCCTTCATCGTAGTACGGAGCGTATTGTACATTGCCAGAGCCGCCCCGCCGCGCGTCAGAGGCTCGTCTTCCTTCGTAACGCAGATCCCGATCTTCCGGCCGCATTCCGCCGCCATGGGGTAGGAATAATCCCCTTCGTTCATCCGGTAGCCGAGCGCATAGAGCATATAGCTCATAAACCGTTCGGGCGTTTCCGCGAAATTCGGATCAAACATCGGCCCGAACATTCCGACAAGGAGATCGTCGAGCAGTCCCCGTGAATAAAGATACCCGACATACGGCGATGCCCATTCCGGCACATCGTAGAACGGATGCGGCAGCATCGCGGAACGGACATACTCTTCCTGCCCCATCAGCCGCACAGCCAGCACCGCCGACTCGACGCGGGTCAGACCTTTCCCCAGTGCAAAATCAATTCCGCCGTTGACATTCGTTCCGGTTCCGGTCAGCAGTCCCAGATAATACAGCCGCATCGCGGCATCCTCTTCCGTCAGCGCAGCCCCTGCAACAATCTCCGACTCGATCTGCGTCCCGTCCTCCGGCATTTCCGGCACGTCCGCCGCGCCAACGGTCAGCGCACTCGCCGCCATCAGCCATCCCGCCATTCCGCCGATCAGTCCCTTTTTCCAATTCATATCCTTTATTCGTTCCTTTATCTCATTATAGTCTCATGTTCATCCAGTTTATATTATACCGCAAGGGATTGGTTTCGTCAAGGGGGCGTTTTCTGGGGGGTCTTTCTTGGGGAGAACCTTTTTGAGGAAAAGGTTCTCCCCAAACCCCTCTCCAAAACCTTTTTAGGCGGTTGTTGCCGGTTTGTGTAGCTGATATGATGGGGAGGGGGAAAAGAAAAAACTCCGTGGAGTATGTCTTAAGAGTGTTCGGCCCGTTGACGTGGGGCTGGTTTGAAATTCTACAAAAATCGTTATGGGGAAGTCAGGCTCCGCCAAGACCCTGACTTCCCTCGCCATGCAGCGACTGCAAAATACAGTACGCCACTTTTGAATTCAGCTACGGTTTGTCAACTTCCGCGCGTCTTGGCTATCCCGCCGTCCGCGCTTTGCGTTCGTTTGGTCGGCTGACATATAGTTTTCTTCGAAAAGCACGAACGGCGTCAGCCAAGGAGTGCGGGGGATGACGAATTGTAGCTGAATTCAGTAGTTAATCACTATATCAAGGTATCTCTTCCGGCAACGGAAGTCAGGGTCTTGGCGGAGCCTGACTTCCCCGTTATAATTTTCTCAGAATTTCAAACCAACGAAATGTCAGCGGATGGGATCAACAATATGTCAGCGCAGGCACCCAAGAAAATCCCCCAGAAAAGAAAAAATCTGCAATAACCAAATGGCTACAACAGATTAAAAAGGTTTGGGAAGGGGTTTGGGGGAACCTTTTCCTCAAAAAGGTTCCCCCAAGAAATCCAAACCAAACAATATTTGATAAATTACTTCTCAATCGCAGCAACACGGGACTGAGCCGCCTTCAGACGGGCTGCGTCGAACTTTTCGCGGCGGTCGAAGGCGTAGATGCCGTTCTTTTCCTGGTAGACGTCGGTGAGCTGGGTGTAGCAGTACGCGCACATCTTCGGGTTGTCGAGGAGTACCTTCGTCAGACCTTCGAAACGTTCGTAGAATTCGTCGAGGGTCTTCGGTGCTTCGCCGTAACCCCAGGCTGCGCCGTGGTCTTCGTCCAGATTCCAGTAGATGCCGCCGAATTCGGAAACGAAGTAGGGCTGGCCTTCCTTGTAGGGCATGTCGTCCTTCGGGAAGTTGTACCAGATCGGTCCTTCACCCGTCGCCAGACCGCGATGGTGTTCTTCCAGTTCCGCCGGAACCTGCGTGTAGTCGTGTACGTCGTAGATGTCTGTGATGACGTGAACGTATCCGGAGGAGTCGATGATCGGACGCATCGGGTCGATCGCGCGGGTCGCCGCGTACATCGCGCGGAACGTCTGGAAGTTGCGGCGCGGCCCCGTTTCGTTGAACGGACACCAGCCCACAATCGCCGGATGGTTGTAGTCTCTCTCAACTTCCGCAAGCCATTCCGGCATGATCGACAGAAGTGCCGCCGGGTTCGATTCGTCCAGACCCCAGTTCGGGAATTCGCCCCACAGCAGATAGCCTGCCTTGTCTGCGTAGTACAGCAGATAGGGTTCGAAGACCTTCATGTGCAGACGCGCGCCGTTGAAGCCGACTGCCATCGACATTTCAACGTCCTTCTTCATGTCTTCCACCGTCGGAGCCGTGTAGATGCCGTCCGGATAGTAGCCCTGGTCGAGTACCAGTCTCTGGTATACCGGCTTGCCGTTGATTTCGATCGCGTAGCCGTTGATCCGTACGTCGCGCATACCGAAGTAACTCTGAATGCTGTCGCTTCCCGCAGTTACAACCAGATCGTACAGATTGCCTTCGCCTACGTTCCACAGCTTCGGTTCCGGAATCGCAATGCGGAGCTTCGCGTGCTTGCCCAGTACCTTCGCCTTGCCGCAGGCAACGTGTTCGCCGCCGAAGGATACGCACGCGCTGACTTCGTCAATCGCACAGTATTTGCCTTCCAGCGTTACGAGAATCTCGACTTCTTCCGCCAGTACGTCGGGCGTGATCTTCAGATTCTTGATATAATTTACCGGAACGTATTCCATCCATACCGTCTGCCAGATACCGGTGCAGCGGGTGTAGTGACAGCCTCGGTTGTAGTAGCTGTAGTATACCTGCTTGCCCGTCGGCTGGAGACTGCTCTTGCCGTTGTCTTCCGCAAATACGGCAATCACGTTTTCGCCTTCGGTTACGATGTCGGTTACGTCAATCACGAACGGCGTGTAGCCGCCGGTGTGGTCGCCGACCTTCTTGTTGTTGACGTAGATTTCGCTGTAATAGTCCACCGCGCCGAAGTGCAGCAGAATACGGCCTGCCGCCTTGTCCCAGCCTTCCGGAAGGGTCACGGTGCGGCGGTACCAGCACGCGGGAATGAAGTCCACGTATTCGATACCGGACAGCTTGGATTCGGGAACGAACGGTACGACGATTTCGCGTTCGTACTTCGGTGCTTCCCACATCTTTCTTTCACGGCCGGAATTGCCGAAATCAAAGGCAAATTCCCAGGTACCATTCAGGTTGATCCACGATTCATCGCCGCGGACGAGCGTCGGACGCGGATACTCGGGTCTCGGAATAGACATAGTAAGTCCTCCTGTATATAAAAAATTTTTATACAAAAATTTTTTTGGCTAATAGCTAAAAGTGAATGACTAATGACTACATCCGAACCTCATGTCAGCAGACAGACGGAAAGTTCTGCCAGTCATTCACCATTAGTCCTTAGCCTTTAGTTTTACTTCACATCATCCGTGTATATCCCGGTGATGCCCATCGCAAAGTACATCTGCTGCTCCTCGTCGCCGTTGACCGTGTGGATGTACAGCGGCGTACCGGATTTCTGCATCCCCTCGACGTAACCGTTCACGGAACACAGCTCATACGAGAACGTGAACCCGATCAGCGGATGCGTCTTCGAGAACTCGCCGAGAGACTTCCAGTCCACCTTGGGTGCCCAGTCGAGCCGGTACAGCGTGTAGACGATGTACTCGAACCCCAGCGCACGGATTGCGTCGTACTCGCTTTCATCGTAAATCTGCACGATGAAACGGTTCTTCAGATCGGGTGCAAATTCCGCAATTGCCGCCGCTCCCGCAAGGTTGTCGTCCTTGATGTCGGTCACGATGTACGTCCCCTCGTTTTCACGGAGGAAG
The DNA here is from genome assembly GCA_015065295.1 of Oscillospiraceae bacterium. Lineage (GTDB taxonomy): Bacteria > Bacillota > Clostridia > Oscillospirales > CAG-272 > UMGS1696. The sequence continues at coordinate 10,384 of SVQN01000060.1, read as the reverse complement.
TCCACGATGTCTCCCAGCCAGACCGGCGTGAAGTTCCGGTAAATTTTGCATTCCAGAAATTCGTCCAGCGTCAGCGGCACGTTGTTCGTGATTTCGTCCGCATATTCCGTATACCAGTCGTGAATGCACGCGAGATATCCGTCGGATGTGAAGTTGAAGTCGATCTCAATGACCTCGCATCCGGCATCCGCGCACTGCTGCAAACCTTCAAGCGAATTCGAGCCGTCATAGGTGCGCGTGTTTCCGTCGTTGTCCACCCCGGTCAGACGTCCCGCCGCGTGGATGATGTACTGCATATCCTCCCGGATCGCCGCCGCTTCCTCCGGATTTGTGTAGTCCGGATATAACGGCTCCGTTCCCGTCTGTCCGCAGGAAATCATGCCGAGCGTCAGCACTGCCGCCGTGAACACGCAGATCGCATGTTTCCGGTTCATTGAAATCCTCCTTCTCAAAAAATCGGCAGGCAAAGGAATCATCCTCCGCCTGCCAATTGTTAAATTCAGTTTTGTCTGCAAACGCGCCAGCGTTTACCAAGTTAATGCGTCAGCATTTACCGAGTTACTGTGAAACAGTTACCAAGTTAATGCGTCAGCATTTACTTGTTTATTCAGCGTCTTCAGCTTCATCAGCAGCTTCTTCTGCTTCTTCGAGAAGAGCGCGGATGGAAAGACCAACCTGCTTGTTTTCGTTGTTGATGGAGGTGATCTTTACGTTCACAACCTGACCAACTTCGAGAACTTCGTCGGGCTTAGCGATCTTGTGATCGGTGATCTGGCTGATGTGGATGAGACCGTCGCAGCCGGGAACGATTTCAGCGAATGCGCCGAAGGGCATCAGGCTGACAACCTTAACTTCCGCAACATCACCTTCCGCATACTTGTTGGTGAAGATGTACCAGGGGTTCATTTCTTCGGTCTTGTAACCGAGGGAGATTCTGCCCTTTTCACGGTCGAATGCCTTAACGTATACATGGATCTTGTCGCCGATTGCAACAACGTCGGACGGGTGCTTTACGCGTCTCCAGGACAGTTCAGAGGTATGTACCATACCGTCTACGCCGCCGAGATCAACGAATGCACCGAAGTCGGTAAGGCTCTTGACTTCGCCGTCATATTCCTTGCCTTCTTCGATTTCAGCCCAGAATGCGTCTTCGCGTGCCTTGCGTTCTTCACGGAGTACGGCGCGGATGGAAGCGTACGCTCTCTTGCGGCCTTCGCCCTGCTTGATTTCGATGATCTTAACCTTCTGAGTGGTGTTTACGAGTGCGTTCAGGTCGCCGTCCTTCGGAACACCGGTGAGGGATGCGGGGATGAATACGCGAACGGAGTTGATGTTGATGATAACGCCGCCCTTAACAACTTCTACAACCTTACCTTCGAGGGTAACGCCGGTTTCGCTTGCTTCTACGATGCCGAGCCAGTTGGATTCGGAATCTACTCTGGTCTTGTCAAGAGTAGCAATACCGTCGATATCGCTTACCTTGATAACCTTTGCCTTCACAACGTCGCCGAGCTTGTAGATTTCATCAAGCTTTGCCTGCGGGTCGGAAGTAGCCTTATCGTGCGCGATGACACCGGTGGTCTTGGTGCCGAGGTCGAGGTGGATCTCATTCGGGTAGATCGCGGTAATAACGCCTTCGACGATATCTCCTGTATTTAAAGTTTTGATGGACGCTTCGAGAAGCTCAGCAAATGTCTGCTCGTTCATGGTTTGATATACCTCCTGTATTAAACTGTACGGCGTCGATGCACCGGCAGTTATTGACATAATATTGTGTGGTTCGACACGTATGTGTTTACAGTCTTCTGCACCACCCACAAAATACACATTCCTGCAATACTTGGCTGAAATATCACGGAGCTTTCCTGAATTCGAGCTGTCTGAACTTCCGATAACCAGCATAATATCGGACTCTCGGGCAAGGCTGGCTGCTTCTTCCTGACGCAATTGTGTCACACTGCATATTGTATCAAAAATCTCGGCGTTTGTATAGCCCTTTTTGATAAAATTTATACTTTTTTTCCATTCCGATAAATTTTGTGTGGTTTGCGCCGCAATCACTATGGATTTTGCACAATTTTCGTTCACACTATACAATTTTTCCCACGTTTCCAGCGCGGCAGCGTCCGGAAGAACGTATTTTTCCCCTTCCGCACAGCTCATGATGCCCTCCACTTCGGGGTGTGCGGCGGCTCCGAGGAGGATAAAAACCTTCCCTTCCCCCGAATTTTCACGGGCAATGCGCCGAACCTTCTCCACATACGGGCAGGTGCAGTTGAGCAGCGTGAAATTTTCGTTCCGCCGGTCACAGTCCTCCAGCTCCCGTACAATGTCCGCCAGCTCCCCGTGGGCACGGATGATGACGGAAATTCTCTCCCCGCGGTCGGCGGCGGCGATCACGTCCGGAATGTCTTCCCTCTCGATCTCCTCCACCCCGCAGGCCTTGATGTGGTTGATATAATAATCATTATGAATGATCCGCCCGAGCGTACACACCCGGCGGCCTTTGTTTTCCTGTTTCGCACGTTCGATTTCCGCTTCCAGTGCGTCCGTCGCATTCTTGACCCCGAAGCAGAAGCCCGCGTGCTTTGCAATCCGTATTTCCATAACCTCAGTCGTTCTTCTCCGTCGGAGAGGCTGCGTCCTCTCCTGCGGAAAGTTCGCTTTTTCCGTATTTGATCTCACAGATGTGGTTGAAAATGATCTGCGACGCGCGGGTATATTCGGCCATCCCGCCCTTGACGAATTCCAGTTCCTCAAAATTCACCGGCGTGCCGAACGTGACGATGTTTTTCCGGAACATACTCGTCTTTCCCCGCTTGCTGTCGAGGAACACCGGAACGACCGGTGCCTTCGTCCGGTACACGATCATCCCGACTCCCGCTTTGATTTCCGTCGTTCGCGGATCCTGTCCGCCGTAACGGTGCCCCTGCGGGAAAATGCCGATGAGTTCCCCTTCGTCGATCAGTTCGATCGTCCGCTTGATGCTGCTGACGTCCGGGCCGCCGCGATTGACGGGATATGCGCCGAGTGCCCTGATGAGCGGAGCGAGCAGCGGAATCTTGAACAGTTCCTTCTTCGCCATATAGCGGACCTGCCGCCTGGCCGCCGCCGAAATCACCAATACGTCCGCAAAGGACGTGTGGTTCGACGCGACGATCGCACCGTCCGCGGGAATGTTCTCAACCCCGTGCGCTTCGATGCGGTACAGAGCCGATACCGCCGGCTCAAAGGTTTTATAAATCCATTGATAAAATGTCATAACAAACTCCAGATAACGGAATTATTTCTCCAGATACCGCTTCATCAGCCCGACGATATAATCCGCCGAACCTTCCACGTCATACGGGCCGTTGTCGAAAATAATGGCATCGTCCGCCGGCTTCAGAGGTGCCGCGTCGCGTTCGCTGTCCTGCTTGTCGCGCGCGATGATCGCCGCAAGAACCTCGTCGAAGTTCACGTCCAGTCCGCGTTCGACCTGTTCCTTATACCGGCGTTTTGCGCGTTCTTCCGCCGATGCCGTCATGAAAATCTTGACTTCCGCATCGGGCATGATAACCGTCCCGATGTCGCGGCCGTCCATGATGACTCCGCCTTCCGCCGCTAGTTTTTTCTGCATACCGAGCAGATATGCACGCACTTCCGGAATCTTCGACACCGCCGACGCATACATCGACGCGGTTTCCGTACGGATGCGATCCCCCACGGATTCCCCGTGAAGGAGCACGCACTGTACGCCGTCCCGGTAGGTCAGCTTCACATCAATGGTGTCCAGCAGAGCGATAATTCCTGCCGTGTCGTCCGTCGCAATGCCGTTTTCGGACGCATACAGACCGACCGTCCGGTACAAAGCCCCCGTATCCACATAAATCAGTCCGGTTTTCGCTGCGACCGCCTTGGCAATCGTGCTTTTTCCCGCGCCGCTCGGACCGTCCAGAGCCACGCGAAGTTGATTCAGTTCCATCACTATTTCTCCCCGAAGGTTTAGAATTTTTCCAGAAGGTTGTTCGGACGTCCGCCGAATGCACGGAAGAAATCGTCCGCGTTTCCGTTGATCTTTACGCCGTCCATGTACGCCGCACGGCGCGCGTCAAAGCGTTCGCCGCCCAGCAGAATGCGGGACAGTGCGGGCACATTCAGCGAGAGATCGTATGCGGAATCAAACGGCATCCGGATGACCTGCGCTTCGCCGCGCACATATTCGACCGCATACACGCCGCGGTTATAGGACAGCGGATCGTCGATCTGTAAACGGAAATGCCCGAATTCTTCGGGATAAATGCTGTTTTCCAGAAGAAGCTGCGGCAGAAGCACACGTCCCATCGCGCCGTTGTCCAGCGAGTATTCCACGTCCACATATTCGCCGAGCAGCAGTTCCAGTTCGCTGTCCGGAGGAAGTTCTTCAAATTTGTATTCGCTGACCTGTCCCTCGAACATCCGCAGGAAGCCGAGAATCCCGCGCAGAGCGTCCGGAGACGTATAGCAAAGCTCACGGACCTTCATTACTCCGTCCTGACAGCGGACAGTTGCCAGTGCCGCCGGCGTTTCTCCGTCGTACCAGACGTACGTCAGATTCTGGGACTTGTGCGGCTTGGCGGAATATGCACGAGCCGACGAACGATAGAACATACAGTCATAATTCGCCGCGTACGCATTGTATACCGCCAGAAGATCGCTTTCCGGTACCGGTCCGTCCTTGATGTACATCTTCGCGTCCGTGTTCCGCGGAAACTTTGCCAGTACATTTGCCGGAACCTTGATCCGCATCCGCTTCATCACCCGTTCATAGCCGTACTGACGATAATAATTGTACGAGAACGGATAAAGGAAACTCGTCGCCCAACCGCGTTCGGGAGCCATGCGGAAAATTTCGTCGAAAATCGCGCGTACTGCACCCATCCGACGATATTCCGGCACGGATGCCACTCCGCCGATCCCAACGGATTTGAACGGCTTGCCGCAGTACAGACTGTCATATTCGGGCGTAAAGATCGTCGCGGTCAGCGTTTCGCCGTCGTCAAGAAATGCGCCGTATACTTCGGAATTCAGTCCGTGACCGTCAGACTCCTCCATATCATAGGAAAAGGAAAATGCAAGACTCTGCACGGCGTCCAGCTTGCCGTTTTCGTCTTCACGAAGTCTTCGGATAACCATAGTATTCTCCCGTTTCTATAATTTTATCAAAGATTATTCAAAATCCCAGCACCGTTCGGCCGCCGCTGCCCCTGCCGCACGCGCGGTCGAGAACGCAAGCTGCAGATTATACCCGCCGGTGTACGCGTCCACGTCGATCAGCTCGCCGCAGACGAAAATCCCGGGATGTTGTTTCAGTTCCATGGTTTTCGGATGGATTTCCTTCACATCCACCCCGCCGGACGTCACGATCGCCTCGTCCACCGGACGGAATGCCGTCGGAGTCAGTTCGTATACTTTCAGCACTTCTCCGAGCTTCAGCCGTTCCGCGCGGGTGATCGCCGACGTTTTCTTCCGCGGATCAATGCCGGATCGTTCGATCACATAGGGAATCAGCTTCTGCGGCAGAAGATCGGACAGCGAGTTCACAAAATCTCTGGCCGCATACTTCGCAAAGTCGGAGAGAATCCGTTTGTCCAGCTCCTCCGCCGACAGTGCCGGCTTGAAATCAATCGCCATCCGGTACGAATCCACGGGATGCTTCTGCATATTCGACGACGCGGACAGAACCAGCGGCCCCGACACGCCGAAATGCGTGAACAGCATCTCGCCAAGCTCCGTATACACCACGTCTTCCCCGTGCGTCACGGTCAGCGTGACATTTTTCAGCGTCAGCCCGGAGAGCGGCGCACAGTCTTCTTCCGTTACCACCGGCACCAGCGAAGGCTTCAGAGGCGTAATGTTTACCCCCATTTTCCGGAGCATCCGGTGTCCGTCGCCGGTCGAACCGGTCGCGGGATAGGAAACTCCGCCGGTCGCCACGATCACGGAATGATACGCCGCTTCCCGGTTCCCGCATTTCACGATCACCCCGCCGTCGGTCTCAGCAAGCGCCTCCACGCGCATCCCGTAGAGAACCTTCACGCCGTACTGCTTCATCGTCCGGATCATCGCGTCCGAAATATCCGCCGCCTTGTCGGATACCGGAAATACCCGCCGACCGCGCTCGGTTTTCAGCGGAACGCCCGCATTTTCAAAAAACGCCATGGTGTCCGCCGGCGTATATCGGTTGATAACGCCGTATAAAAATTTCGAGTTGCTCAGCACCGCGTCAAGAACCTCGCGCGCCGTGCAGTTGTTGGTGACGTTGCAGCGTCCCTTCCCGGTGATGCGGAGCTTCTTCCCGGCAAAGGGATTGCGCTCGTATACCGTAACCGAAGAGGCACCGGTTCCCGCCGCAGCAATCGCCGCCATCATTCCGGCCGCGCCGCATCCGATCACGGCAACATCCTGTATTTCCGTCCGATCTGTCATTTTTTCAAGTTCTCCCGCGTTTCCGTCTCCGTACTGGTGTACACATTGTATTCTTTCCAGACGTTCTCCAGCCGTTCCAGCGTTTCCGTAATTTCCGTATTCTTTTTCTTGCCGATGTAGGCAATCAGCGCATTGATAACGCTCATCGGCGCAACCAGCGAATCCACGAACGACGCCATCTCACTCTTGGCGATCAACGCCACGGACGCGTGTTCCACAATGGGCGAGGACATACTGTCCGTAATGGCAATGACGTGCGCGCCGGTTTTGGAAGCGTACTCGGTCGCGTTCACGATCCCCGTCGTATAGCGCGGGAAGCTGATGGCAATGAACACATCGTCCTCATGAACCTTCATGAGATGTTCAAAGATTTCGCTTCCCCCGGCAGGCCGGATCAGACGGACATTGTCGAAAAGAAGACCGAAATAATAATTCATAAATTCCGCGAGCGTCGCCGAGGAACGCATCCCGAGAATGTAAATGTTCTTTGCCGAAAGGATCACATCGGCCGCACGTTCAAAGGAGGAGCGGTCAATGGTCTCCAGCGTCGCCTTGATTTTTTCCGCATCGGTAAGAAGCACATGATCGAGGATCTCGTCCTCGTCCATGCGGAAATTGACCGCCTGCATCCGCTGTACCGTCGTCAGCTTGACGCGCACGGTCTCCCGGATCTTCGCCTGCAGTCCGGGATAGCCGTCAAAACCCATTTCGTTGGCAAAGCGAACGACGGTAGATTCCGAGACGCCGACCTCCGCGCCGAGAGCGGAAGCGGTCATATAAGCGGCCTTATCGTAATTATCAATAATGAAGCGGGCGATCAGCCGCTGACCCTTGGAGAGTGCGGGGACAGCGGCCTCGATTTGTCCTATAAAGTCAATAGCAGATTTATGTTCCACAATTTCAACCAATCCTTGCAGAGTCCGGAATTCCGCACGGAAAACGGACTTAATTGATGTATTATACCCTATCCGGGCAGAAAAAGTCAACGGGAATTTTGTAAATAAGTCCTGCGGACAGCGGGGGGAGAATACCAAACTGTTCGTTTGGATTGATAAGGAAGAAAAAAGCACCGTTCCGGTACTTTTTTCAATTTTATGTGCCTGCGCGGGACGGCGCATAAATGGAGTTCACGGAGTGAACTCCGTCAGACGCCGCCCCTTTATGAATTCCCGGCTTGACGTTCGGGGGACTCGGCCTTAAGGCCTCAGACATACAGCAGTGTTCACTCAGCAGACCGCTCGGAAGAACAGAGATTTCGTTTCACTAAAAGGTGGAACCTAAATTTTCAGCTATACCTCACGGCTGTTTGTAGTGAATGAACGATTTAGACAGATTTGCACTGTACTTTGTCTCTTCCTTACAATCTGAATGCGGGCAAACCGCTGTATGTCCGAGGCCTCAAGGCCGAGTCCCACGAACGTTTAGCCAGGAATTCACAAAGGGGCGGCGTCTGACGGAGTTCACTCCGTGAACTCCATTTATGCGCCGTCCCGCGTAGGGACATAAAATTGAAAAAAGCACCCGCAGGTGCTTTTTTCTTCCTTTCACGCCTTCGGCGTGCCATTTTTCAATAATTTTCAAAAAATTATTCTTCCTTCTTCTCCGGCATGATGAGACCGTAGCTTCCTGCGTTCCGCTTGTATACCACGCAGGTGTCGCCTGAATCCGCGTCTTCAAATGCGTAGAACGCGTGTCCGAGGAGGTTCATCTGGAGGATCGCTTCTTCCGGGGTCATCGGCTTCAGCGGGAACGTCTTTACACGAATGTCAAAGTCCCCTTCTTCTTCTACTGCCGGTGCTGCCGCCGCTTCTTCCATCGCCGCTTCCGCTGCCGCAAAGGTGGACTTCATGCGCTTTTCCAGTCTCGTCTTGTTCTTACGAATCTGCCCTTCGATCGTGTCAATGCACCGCGTCAGCGAAGTCCGGAATTCTGCCGTCGTCTCTTCCGCACGGAAGAGAGTTCCCCCAACTGAGATGGTAATCTCCACGCATTCGTCATCCCGTATCCGGCGGAATGTAACGGCCGCGTCGGCACCGCGCGGGAAGTAGCGGTCGAATTTTGCCAGCTTCTTCTCGGTCAGAGCCTTTAAATCATCACGAATGTTTACCTGTCTTGCAATAATAGAGATATTCATGATCCTACCACCTTTTTGAGTATTTACGGTTCGTTCCGGAGTTGTTTTCCCCTTTCCGTTCCGCAGTTTTATTATACCACACCGTAACGCAAAAAACTATAGCGATTTTGTGAATTTTTACAGCAAATTCGCTTTTTTTCTCCGCTTTCATATTGATTTCCACCAAATTCCAGTCAACTTTTTCATACAGCGATTTTTCAGCCCCATCCTCCCACAAACATACGAGGATTTCGAATGATTTTTTACCATATTTAGGAAATATGTTTTATAAATCGCTGAAATTTGTATTTTTTCTACAATAATTTATCATATTAAATGAAAACATTTTGTGCAGGTGGAAATTGACACTTTTTTTTTCGCGTGATATAATGGTAACAGCGGAATATGCCGTATGATTATCGTCGAAACTCCCTTATAACCGAGATTGCGTGTTCCGCAGGTTCCGGAAAAACACATTCACATAAAGAAATCACCCATAAAAAAAATCAAACCGGGAAGGCGTCACGCCGCCGCCCGAAAAACCGGAGGAAAACATGAGAGAAAAGTTAAAATGTGCCGTCGTCGGCGCGACAGGTATGGTCGGTCAGCGTTTTCTGACCCTGCTTGAAAACCATCCCTACTTCCAGGTGACCGGTGTTGTTGCCAGCCCACGCACGGCCGGAAAGACCTATGAAGAAGCAGTTGCCGGACGCTGGAAGATGGCAGTACCGATCCCGGAAGAAGTCCGCAAGATGGTCATCATCAATTCCGAAAACATTGACGAAGTAAAGGCGATCGCAGACTTTGTTTTCTGCGCCGTTGACCTTCCGAAGGATGAAACCCGCGCACTGGAAGAAGCGTACGCGAAGGCAGAAATCCCGGTCATCTCGAACAACTCCGCGCACCGCTGGACGAGCGACGTTCCGATGGTGATTCCGGAAATCAACGACAACCACCTCGAGGTCATCGAAAGCCAGCGCAAGCGTCTCGGCACGACGAAGGGCTTCATCGCAGTCAAGCCGAACTGCTCGATCCAGAGCTACGTTCCGATGCTGACTCCCCTGCTGAAGTACGGTCTGAAGCAGGTACTCGTTACGACCTATCAGGCAATCTCCGGCGCGGGCAAGAACTTTGAAACCTGGCCGGAAATGGTAGACAACATCATCCCCTACATCGGTGGTGAAGAAGAAAAGAGCGAAACCGAGCCTCTGAAGATCTGGGGCGACGTTCACGGCGGCACGATCGTCCCCCGCAAGGACATCGTAATCTCCACCCAGTGTATCCGCGTTCCGGTAACGGACGGTCACTCCGCAGCGGTCTTCATGTCCTTTGAAAACACGCCCCCGCGCGAAGCGATCCTCGAAGACTGGGCAAGTTTCCGCGGCGTTCCGCAGATTCTCGAGCTCCCCTCCGCACCGAAGCAGTTCATCACCTACTACGAAGACAACACCCGTCCGCAGATCAAGCTCGACCGCGACCTCTACGGCGGCATGGGCATCTCCGCCGGTCGTCTCCGCCCCGACACCCTCTTCGACTACAAATTCGTTGGTATGTCCCACAACACCCTCCGCGGTGCTGCCGGCGGTGCCGTTCTGATCGCCGAGCTCCTCGCACGTCAGGGCTATCTCGACTAATTCTCCTCTACCGGGCTATGGCTTTTCTGCTGTAGCCTTTTTGTTTTGGCTGGATTTTTTCTTGGGGAGAACCTTTTTGAGGAAAAGGTTCTCCCCAAACCCCTCTCCAAAACCTTTTTATGCGGTTGTTGCCGGTTTGTTTTGGTTTATATGATGGGGAGGGGGATTTTTTGAAATATACCGTGGAGTA
>SVQN01000059.1 GCA_015065295.1 Oscillospiraceae bacterium | reverse complement strand
GAACTCATCGCGGCGGACGAATACGACCTCATCGTCGTCTACAACGGCAACTACGACTCCACAATGCACAAAAACGCCCCCGAAAGCGATGCCGCCCTCGCGGAACTGTCCCGCAATTCGGAAGATTTCGCCGCCCTCGTGGACGCGATCCGCACCCACTGGACGAACCACAACACCTTCTACGGCTACTGTCCCGACCACGGCTGTCACGAAATCGACGGTCAGAACGGCAGCCACGGCCTCGACCAGGACGAAGACATGATTGTCATCCACCTGTTCGGGACTTGTGTGAAGAAATAAAGTTTTTCGGGGAGAACCAAACGGTTCTCCCCGAATTTTATGTTTTATGACCCTGTTGATTTATAATGCCGTATGCCCAGCCGCCACAGAAGCAGACAGGGGATCAGGAACACCGCCGACAGAAGCGGCAGCAGACTGTACGTTATCATGTCCGTACGTCCGGTCAGATAGAGCATCGGATAGTACTGGCACAGGGCAAGCGGAACCACGAACGTGCAGAACCGCAGAATTCCCTCGCCGTAGATTGCCAGCGGATACGCGCCGAACTGACGGCCGCCGTCCGTGAAGATGTTCATGAATTCCAGCCCTTCCGTCGTGAAGAAGCAGACGGAAGCGTAGATGATGAACAGTCCCGTGAAAACGATCGTTCCGCCGAGAATCATCAGCGCGAGTGTGAGGATTTTGTCCCATGTCCAGACAACGCCGCACCTCGGAAGGATGACGCAGAACATGACGAGTGCCTGAAGAAATCGTCCGAGACGGGTGAACTCGATTTTCGAGCCGAGCACCTGCAGGATCACGTTCCGCGGGCGAACCATGATCCGGTCGAATTCCCCGTTGCCGAGCATCGGCGCGAACCGGTCAAATCCTCTGGCAAAGCATTCCGCGATTGAAAACGCCATCAGCACCGCCGCAAAGCAGAGCATGACTTCGTTCATCGTGAAGCCTTCGACGGCATGGAACCGCCGCATCAGGAAGAAAATTCCGAGAAACGCCGAGAACGACGTGATAAGCTGTCCCATCATCGTGAAGAAAAACGAGACTTTGTACTGCATCTGGCTCTTCAGTTGAATCATAAAATAACGGAAATACAGTTTCATCGGCTCATCCTCCCTGTACGACGACTTTTTTCAGTGCCGCGCGCATCCAGAACCACCCGATCAGAATCAGCGCGGTCGTCCACAGAAGCTGCATTCCCGTGAGAAACCACATTTCGTTCCCGGTGATATTGCCGCTGTAAATGCGGAACGGCAGATTCTGCATCACCCCGAACGGGGTCAGTTCGATCACGCGCCGCATTGCCGCCGGCATGAACGGAAGCGGAAGTTCGCCGCCGGAAAGAAAGTCTGCGACCGCCTGTGCGACCATGCGTACACCAGTTGCGTTGACGGTGTAGAAGCACGCGCAGTAGATCAGCATCGAAAACGCCGTCACGACGAACATTCCGAGAACCATCGTCAGAACAAACATGACCGCGTGAAGCGGTGTGGGCGGAAGGGTCAGACCGTACGGATCGGGCAGAAGAAACGCCACGATCAGGATCGGGAAGCACCGCAGTACGGCTCTCGATACCCGTGCCGCGACCGTTTTCGTGAACCACAGGACGTAAATGTCCAGCGGACGTACCAGTTCGTAGGCAATCGTGCCGCCGGAGATCATGCCGAGAATATCGCTGTCGTAATACCAGTTCATGAACAGCGCGAGAAACGCCTGCTGGAGCCAGACATACGACGCAAGCTGCTGAAATTCCATCGGAAATCCGGTCGGATCGGCGCGGTAAAACGCGGAATACAGCAGAATGTACAGGAATCCCCACGCAAACTGGGTCGAAATCCCCGCCAGTGCCGCCGCGCGGTATTGCAGACCGCCGATGAACCGGATCCGGAAATAGGTCAGGTATTTTCTCATATATCGAACTCCTTGTAGAGCGACACGACCAGTTCTTCGGCAGTCGTTCCCTCGACGGACAGGTCGGTGATGGAAACGGCGGCGGAATAGGCTTCGATGGCGCGGGAAACGGAAAGAACATCCGTATCCACCGAACAGACAGCGTGTCCGTTTTCGCAGTTTTGTACCGTCACACCGTTGAGCGGCGGCAGGGAACCGTCGGTGAACTGCAAAGTCAGACGGCGGACGGAAGAACTTCTGGATTTCAGTTCGGACAACGAACCGTCGAGCAGAATGCGTCCCCCGCCGATGAGCAGAATGCGCTCGGTCAGGGCTTCGATATCCTGCATATCGTGCGTGGTCAGGATAACCGTGGTTCCGCGTTCGCGGTTGATTTTTTTGATAAATTCCCGGACGGCGATTTTCGATACCGCATCCAGACCGATGGTCGGTTCGTCCAGAAAAAGAACCGCCGGACGGTGGAGCAGGGATGCCGCAATTTCGCACCGCATCCGCTGACCGAGCGAGAGCTGACGCGCCGGGGTTCGGACGATTTCGGACAGATCGAGCAGGGTAACAAGCTCTTCGAGGGAATCGCGGTAGGTATTGGCGGGGATTTTGTACACATCCTTCAGCAGTTCGAGCGAGTCAATGACCGGGACATCCCACCAGAGCTGCGAACGCTGTCCGAAGACAACGCCGATGTTCGCCGCGTGCGCCGCACGGTTTTTCCACGGCGTCAGACCGTTTATCGTACATTCGCCGGAATCGGGCGTGAGGATGCCGCTCATGATTTTGATGGTGCTGCTTTTTCCGGCACCGTTCGGACCGATGTAGCCGACCATTTCGCCGTCGCCGATGCGGAACGAAACGTCGGAGAGCGCGTGAATTTCGGTATATTCGCGCCGGAACAGAGCCTTCACTGCCTCGCCGAAGCCGGAATTCCGCCGAGCGACACGGAAGGTTTTGGAGATATGCTGTAATTCGATCATAACATTGTCACCATTCTTTTTGTGAATACGGAGGATGCGGGACGATTCTTGTAACGGTCAAACCGTTCCGCAATCCGGACGGATAATTTTTGATAACAGAAAAATACCTCGCTTTCGTCTGGATTTTGCATAAATTTTGTAAAAACAGTGACGGGAAGTCAATTATAGCACGATCAGGAGGGGATGTCAATGGATATTGTATATTTTTTGTAAACAAACATCGTGCATTGCGTAAAAATACACGAAAACGCATGAATTTACAGAAAGTTCATAATTTATAAAAATAAATTTGACAAACCGATGATAATATAGTAAACGTGGAAAGTTGGGAAAAAAGAAGTAAGAAGAAAATTTTCAGAAAGGAATCCCAGTATTATGACGATTTTTGATGTATTGACGATGATCGGCGGGCTGTGTCTCTTCCTGTTCGGGATGAACCAGATGGGCGAGTCGCTGGAACGCCGTGCGGGGGACAGTCTCCGTACGCTTCTCAGCAGACTGACGTCGAACAAAGCGGCAGGCTTTCTGACGGGGCTTGGTGTAACGGCGGTCATTCAGAGTTCATCCGCAACGACGGTCATGGTCGTCGGTTTTGTAAACTCCGGCCTGATGACGCTGCGCCAGGCGATCAACGTCATCATGGGCGCGAACGTCGGGACAACGGTAACGGCGTGGATTCTCAGTTTGAGCGGTATTGAAAGCGGCAATGTCTTTGTTCAGTTGTTCAAGCCGACTTCATTTACTCCTATTCTTGCGCTGATCGGGATCCTCCTGTATATGGGAAGCAAGGAACAGAAGCGGAAGGACACGGGAACGATTCTTCTCGGATTCGCAGTACTTATGTTTGGTATGGACACCATGTCCGGCGCGGTTTCCGGACTGAAAGAAGTCGAATGGTTCCAGAATCTGTTTATTCTGTTTAAGAATCCGGTGCTCGGCGTACTGGCAGGTGCTCTTCTGACAGCGATCATCCAGTCCAGCTCGGCATCCGTTGGTATTTTGCAGGCACTTTCGTCTACCGGTCAGGTATCCTACGGTGCGGCAATTCCGATCATCATGGGTCAGAATATCGGTACCTGTGTGACGGCACTTCTCTCTTCGGTTGGTGCAACGCGCAATGCAAAGCGTGCGGCGTTTGTGCATCTGAGCTTCAATGTAATCGGAACCGTTGTATGGCTGGTCGTTTTCAGCCTTGTGGATATGCTGGTTCATCCGGTACTGCTGGATATGCCGGCAGAAGAACTGGGGATTGCAGTCGCTCACTCAATTTTCAATATTCTCTGTACATTCGTTCTTCTTCCGATGTCCGGTCTGCTGGAAACCATTGCGTACAAGATCATCCGCGAACCGGCGAAGAAGGAACAGGTCGCCGAACTCGACGAACGTCTTCTTGCTACTCCTCCGATCGCACTGGAACGCTGTTCCGTTGTTGCGAGTGACATGGCGAAGATCGCTTCGCACGGTATGAAGGACGCGCTGATGTCGATGACCAGCTACAATAAGACTCTTGCGGAATCGGTCAACGAAAGCGAAGACAAGTGCGACCACTACGAAGACATTCTCGGCACCTACCTTGTCAAGCTGAGCGGTAATCTGTCCGGTAACGACAGTAACGAAGCGGCAAAGCTCCTGCGTATCATCGGGGACTTTGAACGGATTTCCGACCACTCGAAGGACATTCTGAAGGCTTCGGAAGAAATGCAGGAAAAGGGCATCGTATGGTCTCCTTCCGCCAGCCACGAACTGGAAATCCTGACTCACGCGATCCGTGAAATCGTGGATCTGACGCTTGAGGCGTTCACGACGGACAATATGGAAGCGGCGCAGAAGGTTGAACCGCTTGAGCAGGTCATCGACGCGCTCAAGGAATCCCTCCGCGTAAGACACATCGGCCGTCTTCAGAGAGGCGAATGCACCATCGAAGCGGGCTTCATCTGGACCGACCTTCTCACGGCGATGGAACGTACTTCCGACCACTGCTCCAACATCGCGGGCTGTGTGATCGACATTGCGATGGGTAACATGAACCTTCACGAAACCCTCCGCGCCGTCAAAGCAGGCGACCCGGAATTCGACCAGCTCCACGCAGAATTTGCGGAAAAGTATAAGATTTGATGAATTTCTTGGGGGAAACTTTTTTGAAAAAAGTTTCCCCCAAACCCCTTTCAAAAAACTTTCAAACAAAAAAGAAAAACAAAGAGAGTGCAGATTTGAAGGAACAAAATTTCTGTGGGTTATACAGACGTTTTGTTCCTCCCAATCTGCACTTTCTTTGTCTATTCCTTTGCCGGAAAGTTTTTGAAGGTGGGGTTCGGGGAGGAAACTTTTTTCAAAAAGTTCCCTCCCCGGGAAACCTCACTCAAAAAACGATTTCAGGAATTCTTCCTCGGAACCGTCGTATTCTGCGAGGGCGAGGAATTCCTTGCCGTACTGGTTGCCCCAACTGTAGAGGATGACGGTCTTGCCGTCCCAGTCGCAGAGGTCAACGTCGCTGTTGTTGCAGTCGATGGCGTTTTCGATGAACGCGCGCTGGTCGTCTGTGAATTTTTCCGGGAAGAGGATAGTCTTGTCTTCCGGCGAGGGGTACATGATCGGGTTGGTCAGACCAAGCTCGAACTCACGCAGGTCGCGGGTGCGGACGATGTACGGCAGCCAGCGGTGATGCGGCGCGCTTTCGAGATAAATCATGTAGTAGTAACCGTCGTAATAGCGGATCACCGGGCAGGCGGAATAATAATCGCGGGAATAGCTGTATTCGTCCATCGGCAGGAGCGTCCAGTTCACGAGGTCGAACGATTCCGCAAAGACGCAGGTGAACGGCTTGCCGACAGCGGGATTGCTTCCGCCGATTTCAATCGCCATGATGTAGCGGTCGGGACCCTTGCAGACGGATGTGTTGAACAGGGATATGTCGTCCGGGAATTCCAGCGCGACGGAAGTTTCCCAGTTTACGAGGTCGCGGGAAACGAACGTGTCAAGAATCGTTCCGCCGCCGCCCCCGCGCGTACCATGGACGAACATCGCGCCGTTTTCGGCGTAACAGCAGCCGAAGGAATGGTCGTCCGCGAATTCGGGAAGAGCGGATTCGTCCGTCATATCGACAAAACGATAACAGCCGACCGGACGTGCGGTCGTACCCCATCCGGAGTTACGTACCCATTCGAACCGGAGCAGACGGCCGTTCCATACCACGGGGGTGGTTTCGACTACGCCGATGTCGATGGTGCCCAGCTTGCGGAGGGTTTTGCGGATGGGCATTTTTGCGGTTTTGAGGGGAGCGTTGAAGTCTTTCAGCATGATTTGCACCTCATTTCGAGAGTTTTTGTTCAATGGGTTCGGTTTTCATGGCAAAGGTCAGCGAAAACAGTGCCGCCATGATGCACAGGACGCTGATTTCCGGCATCCAGTCCCAGACCGGAACCGGCGGATCGGCGAGGATGTAGAGCTGCATATCCTCCACAAAAATGTGGTACAGCAGCGGCAGTCCGAACAGCGGATACAGCAGTTTTTTCGTCGGCAGGATGCCTTCCACGGTCAGAATGTACAGATAGAGGACGGCATGATACAGCAAAGTGCATAAAAGCCGGTGCATCGGTGCAAAGGTTCGTGCCTTGAGTAGGAAAAATCCTACGCCGAAGACGACCGCCGCAATGGTCAGCGGTTTGACATACCGTTCGCCGGACAGAATTCCGAGAATAAACAGGATCGCCGCCGTAATGGGGCCGAACAGATGCAGGATCACAATACTACCCGTCAGCGGCTCCGAGAGGTAGTACCACAGCCGCACCGCCGCCGAAACGGTCATGAATCCGCACGATACCCATGCCGCCGGATGCCGGGTACGGATGGTCAGATGCATTCGCCGTTTCATATTACCATGCGGTTTCTTCGCCGAGACGGTGTCCGAGCGCGTCCGCCATGCGCTGATAATCGTTCGTCAGGATCACATCCATGCCCATGTCGAGATACCGCGCGGCTTCTTCCGGTTCGTCCGACCAGAATACGTTGCAGCGGATGCCGTGTGCGTGGGCGAGGTCGATCTTTTCTTTCGTGAAATGTCCCTTCACGAACTGCACCTTTTCGCAGCCCATTTCAATTGCGCGTTCGACGACATGGTCGAAATCATTGCCGCCGCCGACGCACCGGAGCAGGTCGGGAGCCAGTTCGCCGAGCTGACGCATCACGGTATCGTTGCCCGTCATGAAGTAGACGTATTTTTCACAGTCGTACGCCCGGATGAGCGCGATGATCTTTTTCAGATACGCTTCCGGCAGGGGATCAACGTTGTTCCGGCTCTTGATGTGGATGTTCATGACCGTGTGGCAGGAGAACGTTTTCAGGATTTTTTCAAACGTCAGGATCCGCAGACCCTTGTACGCGCCGCCGAAGCCTTTGCCGAAGTCGAACTGTTTCAGCTCATCCAGTGTATAATCCCATACCGCGCCCGTACCGTCGGAAACGCGGTCGAGATGGCTGTCGTGAACGGAAACGATTTCGCCGTCCTTCGTTTCCCAGAGGTCGAATTCGATTTCCTCCGCACCGGATGCCACCGCCGCGCCGAACGCGGGCAGACTGTTTTCCGGCGCGATCGTGTTGAATCCGCGGTGCGCGCAGAGACGCGGGTACGCCATCAGCGCGTCGGGAAGGGCAATCGCACTGCCGCCGGGACGGTATTTCCACGGACGGCGGCCGACCTCGATGTACTCAAAATGCGCGGAATCGGGATTGCCGAATCCGGCAGGCTTGTAATATTTCTTCGACGGGTCGATTTCGCACGTCCGCATACCGATTTCGTTCCGCATATTGAACACCACCGTACCGTCCGGTTCGACCACGGAGCTTCCGCCGCCGGTCGGACTGTCCACGCCCATGCTGACCGATGAACGGACAACGTAGGAATTGGTGTTGTACGCAAGGAACCGGTTCATCAGTTCCAGAGCTTCCGCCGTGTCCGAACGCTGGTGCGAGCATCCGATGATGATGTCGGGACGCTGACGGGCAATGTTGGCGAAATTTTCGTAGAAGTAGAAGTCATAGCAGGTGAGGAAACAGAAGCGCAGTCCCTCGATGGTGACGACGGTCGGCTCGGACCATTCGTAGGAGTACGCGCAGTCCATCTTCCGTTTGAAAACCTCGCCGTTGGTCGGCTGCTGCTTGAAGTAATGTCCGGCGATGTTCCCCTCACGGTCAAACGCGTAGGTCGTGTTCCGCAGACCGGCACCGCTGTCGTAAAGCGCGTTCACGAACAGGAGGCTGTGACAGCGTCTGGCGGTTTCGGCGGATTTTTCGAGGATTTTCGCCGTATAGTTTTCGTGGCTCTGATGGAACTGTTCGACGGTTTTCGCCAGTGCGGGAACGTCGGTGGCTTCCGGAAGGACGATCAGATCAAGCGAATCGTCGCAGGCGTCCAGTGCGTCGAGCTGCCACTGGAACAGCTCGTCCGAGCGGGCGTAATCGGTGGAGTAGAGGGGCTGGATAACACAGATTTTCATGGGAGGGCTCCTTTTCTTATTCGACAACAAATTCCGTCCAGTCGATTTTGTTGTACTGCATAACGTCGTCCGCTTTTTTCATGCCGATTTTTTCGTAAAACGGGACGACGTTTTCGTTGGCGATCAGATAGACCGCGATGTTTTTTTCGCCGCCGGCAATCTCATGGGCGGTTTTCATCAGTTTTCGTCCGATCCCCTGACGGGTGTAGTTCCGGTCAACGCCGAGGTCGGTGACATAGAGCCAGTAGGCGAAATCGGTCAGTCCGAACAGAACACCGATCAGCAGTCCGTCCGCATTTCGTGCGGCAAGGCTGATCGACACATGGTTCACGAGCGTTTCGATGCGTTCGCGGAAACGCTCTTTAGGATACTGCGATCCCAGATCGGTTCGTTTCAGAAAATCAATATATTCTCCGGCAGAAAGGGATTCCTGACGGATTACGATATCTTCCATTGGAAGGACTCCTTATTATTCCGCCGCTTCCCGCATTGCTTTCGGCAGACGGCGGCATTTTGCCGTATATTCCACCGCGTCAATCCGGATGACGCTGACCACCTTCACGAGCTTTTCGTTGAATTCAAAATCCTTGCCCGTCTGGGTTTTCATGAATTTCGTGAGCGCGTCCATTTTTTCTTCGGGATTGTCCAGAATGACTGCCCGTCCGCGTCCCATCAGGGATTTGTACGCCATACCGTACTTGCACGCAACTTCCCCTTCAAACGGTTGGATGTCGCATTCCATTTCAAAAAATACCTTCGGATTGGCGCGCATGAGGTCGATTTTCCGTCCGGTCGGCGCGCCGTGGATGTACAGCGAAAGGGTACCGTCCTCGTCCATGGTGTAGCCGTAGTTCATGGGGACGACGTAGGCTTCGTCGCCGTCCACCAGTCCGAGATGGACGATTCCGCATCGGTCGAGGATATCGCAGATTTCCGCGCGGTCGGTGATCTGAAGTTCGCGTCTTGTCATACCGTTCATAAAGTTAATCTCCTTGAAATTTGGATTGTTTTTCTACATTATATCACAGATGACGGAAAAGAGCAACGCCTCTCTTGCACTTTTTGTGGATTCATGCTATAATGAAAGGGAAAAAACGAACGATTCTCCACAGAAAGGAGCATTTCTCATGCAGTGGAAAAACGGATATTTCTATCACGCGGACGGCAGCCGCTACCTTCCGCTCGGGCAGTTCGGCTGTTATTTCCGTGCGGAATACGTCGGGGAAGAACTGGCGGCGGATTCCCAGCACGGCAGCAATCTGATCGAATTCCAGCATGGCACGAAACGAATCTGGCGGAACCTGTTCCGGTTTCTGGCGGAAGAGGACGGCTGTACCGCCATCCGGATGTTCCCGCGCGGGGACAGCGGCGGTTCCGCATGGGAGGGACTGGACATCGGCGGCCGGGTCAATGAATCCCTGCTTGCCAAAATCAAGGCGTACATGAAGGAAGCGCGTCCGTACGGCATCAAGCTCCAGCTTTGTCTGTTTACCGAACCGGAGTGCAGTTTCTACTGTCAGCGGGACACCCGTACCTACTGGGGCAGACGGCTGTGGTCAGCGGAGGACATCCGGAATGCCGCACCGTCTCAGCGGAGGTTTCTGGAGCATCCCGACGACCTTGTTTCCTACGACGACTTTTTCTCCGATCCCGATGTGCGCGACTGCTGCCACCGGTTCCTCGACGAACTTATTCCTCAGCTCACGGATTTTGAGGAGCTGTACGCGGTCGAGGTGTTCAACGAATCCGGCTGGGCAAGTCCGCACGCCGATCCGATGAATACCTTCCGATGGGAGGACACCCCGGCGTATCTGGACTGGCACCGCGATATGGTCGATCACATCCGCCGACTGGCACCCGATCTGCCGGTCTGTATCAGCAATCCCGGTGTGAGCCTTCTCGGACACGATCCGGTTCACTGGAATCGGGAAATCGCGCCGGATTTCTTCTCGCTCCACAATTATCCCGATATATGCGGTTCCCGGCCGGGGATGGATTACGCGGCAATCAGCGATATGGCATTGCGGTATACCGCATCCGGACTTCCGACGATGATGGGCGAATGGCAGGCGATCCCGGTCAAGCGGCCGCACAGTGCGGAGGACGAACGGATTCTGACCCTCCTCAGCCGGGACACGGCATGGCTGACCCTGCTGTCCGGCGCACCCGGATGTATTTCGTGGGGAGCGCGCGGATACGGACAGTATCACGCGGTGAACGAGGTATTTGCGGAACTCAAAAATGCGCCGCTTGTACCGGATGAGCCTCCGGTTGTGATTGACATTTCCGAAGCACAGCGGTGGTTCGAGGAACTCTGGAAACAGGGTGCGGAAAATTGCGTCTATCCCTCTCATAAATGGTGTCCCGACCGTTCGGCAACCGACGGCGGTCATCGGTTCTGCATAAAATCCGAAAGCGCGTATTATCAGAAGCTGCTCGACGCGGAACAGTGGAGTCTGGAAACAGGCATCCCCTTCCGGTTTTCGCTGACGGACGGGATTCCGCTGACGGAAATCACCCGGGACACGTTCGCGGGACACACGCCCGTGCTTGCGCCGATGGACGGATATCAGCAGAAGGTGATGTCCGCAGACGGCGGGAAGATCCGGCTCATCTACCTGCGGAATTATGTCCCGCATCCGTACATGGTGAAAACATCGGACGGCAGGGAAGCGGAAAACTTCTCTCTGCGGACGCAGTCGCCGGTTCCGGTAATTCTTTCGCTGAACGGTGTGGATTCCGCCGCACGGGTATGTCTGTACGATCTGGAAACCCGATGCCGGACGGAAATTTCTCCGGTCAACCCGGTGGAACTGGGCGTAACGGATCACGACTATATAATAATGGTAGAACCCTGAATTTTCGCGGGAGAACGGGAAACAAAAAAAGGCCCGGTCTCCCGCGTCTGTCGTCTGAAATCCGGATAAAATAAAAGTGACCCCTGACTGCATCTTTCTTTACAAACACAGCCAAGGGTCACTTATGATTCTTGATATCTAACATCGTTTGTAATCCTCTCTTTCTGTAAACTGTCCGTTGATTTTGTTATTCAAGGGACGCTGTTGCTTCACCGGACTTCTTTTGTTCTGGAATTCCGTGAATTCGTTTTCAAGAAAGTCCTGTACGTTATTCGTACATTGGTTTGTTCCTCTCTTTCTTTTGTGACTATAGTATACCACAGGTTTTCCGAAAATGCAATTGGGAAAATAACAAAAGATTTCATCGGATTCTTGTGCGGAAAAGAGAAAATTATGATTGTTTCCGGAATGTATTTACAACGTGCAGGGAAGTGTGCTATAATAAAATTGTTGCGGGTCTGCTGAAAATTGCAGACCCGCTTTGGCATTATCCGATTTCCCGGACAGCGTTTCCGAAGGCGGTCAGGCTGACAACGGCAGGAGTGATTCCCTGCGGTGCGCCGAGAATCCGCAGACGGATGCCGAATGCACGGATGTCTTCTTCGATCTCCCGATAGTCGATGCACAGGTCTTCCGTATTTCCGGAGGCGTCAACGAGAGGAAGCCATGTCTGCAGGGACGGATCGGGCGCATAGTCGATGACATAGCGGAATGCGCCGGGAAGAATGCCGTCGAGAATCTCCATTCCGATGTCGCGCCAGATCAGCCGGACAGCGCGGACGTGATAGCGGGTACTGCCGAGACCGAAACGGACGGTCAGCGCAGGTTCGGGATCATTATCGGCGGGCTGCCACCATGTCAGAACACTTTCGTCACAGGCGTACAGCGGATCGCGTCCCGGTGCGGCACTCGTAGCGGTCGGACGTTCCATAAAGGTCAGCGGGAGCCATCCGGCATCGTTGCCAAGCTCGGGATGCGGACGGACGCCGGGGGCAAACTGCGGAAATTCCGTCGCCGCGGGACAGTACAGTTCGCCGTCTTCGTTGATCCCTACAGGATCCATGCTGATGCGGCGTTCGTAGATATGGTTGTAGTTGAACGTGTTGGTGTAGAACACCCAGAGCGTATCGTCCGGCCCGTCGGTGAGACAGCCATGACCGGCACCGCGGATCAGACCGGTTCGCTTTTCCGTGAACGGATCGTTCTTCTGCGGACGGAATCCGGACAGCGGCCCCTCGTCGGAGTACAGAATTCCGTTGGAATAGGTACTGTATTCCGTCCCGCTGGCGGAATAGAGCAGGTAATACCGGCTGCCGATTTTCTTCATCCACTGTCCTTCAATCCAGCCCATGCGCGCATTCTGATGATATTCGCCCATCCTCTGCCATTCCTTCGAAGGATCAAAGTGATTGATGCAGACCGGTTCCGTCAGCATTTCCCACGGACGGTCGGGATTCAGTTCCGCACCGACGGTTGCCGTGAAATATTCCACGTCGTCCGCCGCACTTTTGGGAATGCTGGAATGCCAGTAGAAATACAGCCGGTCTCCGTCTGCAAGGAAACATCCGTCGGCGGGAGCGATCCGGTTTCCGTGAACATCCGTCATGTACCCACAGACCGTGAACGGGCCGAGCGGGTTGTCGGCGACATACAGTTCGGAAGCGGAATGCGCGTTGAGATACCATTTTCCGCGGAATTCGACCACGGCGGGACTGTAGCGGAGATCCGGAATTCCAATATCCGCGTGCTTCCAGTGAATGAAATCTTCCGAGACATAGGCGACCGCATAGCTGGGGTAGAGAATCCATTTTCCGTCGTGATAGACGACGCTCGGGTCGGAAATCGAGCGGTAATCGGCAAAGCTGCGCGGGTCTTTTTTGGTCAGAGCGGCATCCAGCCACCGTCCTTCCGGGAGATCGGCGACACATAAGGGATTGCAGTATGTTTTCATTGATAGAAATCCGTTCCTTTCCGGGAATTTTTCTGATAGAATTGAGTTCATTATATCGGTTTTATACGCAGATTGCAAGGATTTTGTCGGATATTCTTCGAAGATTCTATGAAGATGCACAAAAAACAAAATGGAAAATTGGTGTATTTACACATTGTCAGAAACGCTTCAATGTGGTACAGTATGTGTATATTCTTATGACACAACGGAGGAACCAACCATGTCAGAAAAAATCATGCGGATCGGGATTTTCGGAACGCTTCGCGGCGGCTCGTATCTGGGCATTTTCAAGAAGCTGAACGGTGCGAAGGTCACGGCGGTCTGCGACTTCAGCGAACGCTCCATCAGCAAGATCCGCGGGATGCTCGACGATTCCATCGCGGTATTCGACAATTTCGACGACTTCATCGACAGCGGACTCATGGACGCGGTCATGCTCTGCAACTACTTTATGGAACACGTTCCGTTTGCGGTTAAGGCGATGGAACGCGGCATTCACGTCCTCAGCGAATGTACGCCCGCGCTGACGATGGCGGAATGCGTTCTCCTCTGCCGGACGGTGGAAAAGACCGGCTGCAAGTATATGCTCGCGGAAAACTATCCGTTCTTCGCCTGCAATATGGAAATGAAACGCCGTTACGATACCGGCAATTTCGGCCGCGCACTGTTCTGCGAAGGGGAATACAACCATCCCGTTACGGCGCACGACAAAAATATGCTCGCTCCCGGAAAATACCACTGGAGAAACTGGCTCCCGCGCTCGTATTATCTCACCCACGCGCTCGCGCCGATTCTCTACATCACCGGAAACGAACTGAAATCCGTCAACTGCAAGGCGGTCTTTGCGCCCGAAACGCTGAAAGGAACCGCGTGCCGGGTCGGCGACCTTGTGGCGGTCATGCTCTGCGAAATGAAGGACGGCTCCCTCGCCAGAGTGACGGGCTGTGCGGCATGGGGCGGTCACGGCAACTGGTACCGCATCTGCGGCGAAAAGGGCAACATGGAAAACGTCCGCGGAACGCTCGAACAGGTACGCGTCCAGTACAACGGCTGGAACGTGCCGGAAGGCGAACAGGAAGTCCAGACCGTTCCCGCTCGCTGGTACGAGGACGACGCTATGAACGATATGCCGAAAAATGCCGGTCACGGCGGCGGTGACTTCTGGGTGGCGTATCACTTCACCAAGTATGTCAACGAAGATATCGAACCGTTCTTCGACGTTTACCGCTCGGTTTCCATGTCCGCAACGGCGATCCTTGCTCTCCGTTCCAGCTACAACGGCGGTATGGAATATAAAATCCCCGATTTCCGGAACGAAGACGAACGCAAGCTCTGGGAAAACGACAATGACTCCCCGTTCCCGGATGAAAACGGAAACGCGACCATGCCCTGCTGCAGCCATCCCGACTATTGTCCGACGGAGGAAGATTACGCCAACGCGGAACGGGAATGGAAGGAAGCCGGACTTATCAAGTAAAGCGGTGACGTATGGACTTCATTTATTTATTGATTGCCTGCGCGTTTTTTGCGCTTCAGTTTATTTTTCAGAAACTGTTTGAAAAGCGGACGGTCGGCGGACTGAGCGTCTGTCTGTGGAACCAGATCGTCTGCTGCATCGTCGGCGGGACGTTCCTGATCGTCAAGGCCGGCGGTTCGCTCCTGTTTACGCCGGTTACGGTTCCGGCTCTGATCTACGCGCTGCTGTATTCCGCCAGCGGTATGATCTGCTCCGTGGCAACGATTTCCGCCATGGGATGCGGCTCGGTCGGCTCAATCGGAACCTATTGTCTGGCCGGCGGGATGATCGTTCCGTTTATCTACGGTATTTTCGCACTCGGCGAAGAAGCCGGACTGTTCAAGTGGCTCGGCATTCTCGTTCTGTGTGCGTCGCTGGTTCCGTCGGTGATGGGAAAATCCGGCGATTCCGGAAAAAAGACCAGCGTCCGCTTTGTCGTGTATTCCGTGATCGTCTTCCTGACGAACGGTCTGGTCAGCGTGTTCTCGAAGATGCACCAGATTTCTCCGGCGGCAATCAGCGAAGACGGCTTCATGTTCCTGTCGGCGGGAATCCGTTTTTCGGCGGGACTGGCGATCATTCTGGCACTTGCGTCGGTCAAGCGGATGCGCGGCGAAAAGGAAGCCTACCGCAATGCGTTCTGGAATATCGCCAGAGTTCCGATGACGGGGAAGCTGTTTGTCCTTCTGTTTGCGGTTGCCGGGGCATTTTCCGTGTGCAACACGCTCGGAAATCTGTTCTCCCTGCGCTGTATGGTGACGATGGACGCGTCGATCCAGTTCCCGATTCTCTCCGCCGTGGTCATCGTCCTGACCGCGCTGTTCGGACGGATGTTCTTCGGCGAAAAGATTACAAAGGGAAGCGCGGTCAGTCTGATAATGTCCGTCGCGGGGATCGGCCTGTTCATGATCCCGTAATTCAACGATAGAAAAGGAGAAAAACGCTATGATCCGAAAAGCAGCCGAAACCATGACTTCGCGGGAACGTGTCCTGCGGACGTTCGACCATGCGCCGGTGGATCGTCTGGCGATCGACTATTCGTCCAATCCGACCATTCACCGGAAAATTGCCGCCGCGCTCGGTTGTCCGGACGGCAATTATGAAGCCGTTCTGGAAGCCCTCGGTGTGGATTTCCGTGGGATCGGCGTGCGTTACTGCGGTCCGAATCTGTTTGAGCCGGTTCCGGGACGGGCAACCGATCCTGTGTACGGGCATCGGACGCGCTGGGTGGAAAACGACTCCGGCGGGTATCAGGATTTCTGTGATTTTCCGCTGATGGACGCGGAACCGGAAGAAATTGCCGCGTTTCCCGTGCCGAGTGCGGACGATTTCGACTATGAACCCCTGACGGAGCTTCTGAAACGATGGGATTCCAAGGCATTGTATGTGGGAAGTCCCGGAAATGCGGATATCATCAACGCGACTGGACGGGTCATGGGGATGGAGCAGACGCTCATCAACCTGTATCTGGAAGACGAAGCGACGCTGTCCTACATCGACCGCCGCTGCGGAATGGAACTCGGGATTCTGGAACGGATTCTCGAACGTGCGAAGGGACGGATCGACTTCCTGTTCTTCGGGGAAGACCTCGGAACCCAGCATACGCCGCTCATCAGCCTTGATCTGTACCGGCGGGTTCTCAAGCCGTTCCACCGGAAATATGCCGACCTCGCCGCCGCTTACGGAATTCCGGTGATGGTGCATTCCTGCGGCAGTTCGAGCTGGGCGTTCGAGGATTTTCTGGAAATCGGTGTCCGCGCGGTGGATACGCTCCAGCCGGAAGCGGCGAATATGTCCCCGTCGTATCTGAAAGAACACTTCGGCGGGCGGCTTTCGTTCCACGGCGGAATTTCCACGGCAGGCCCGCTGGTCACGGGAACGCCGGAACAGGTGCGGGACATGGTCTTTGAAACGGCGGGAATCTTCAATCGGGGAGGCGGGTATTTCTTCGCTCCCACGCACATGATTCAGGACAACACGCCGGTGGAAAACATTCTCGCCATGTATCAGGCGGCACACGATTTCCGAGGGGAAATGCAATGATTGAACGAGTAGAGAAAAAGGATATTCCGGAATGTGTAAAACTTATCCGTGAAAGTTTTCTGACCGTTGCAGAGGAGTTTGGGATTACTGTAGAAAACGCACCGAGATTTACTGCATTTGCAACGACCGAAGAACGGCTGCTGTGGCATTTGGAACACGAGTGCCGTCCGATGTATGCCTGTTATGACAATGGGAGTCTCGCAGGATATTATTCTTTGCAGATGCAGGAAAATGGCGAGTGCGAATTGAACAATCTGTGTGTTCTGCCCGCATACCGTCATAAAGGGATTGGCAGAAATCTGCTGGAGCACGCGTTTATGATTGCGGCAGAAGCAGGGTGCATTTTTTTTCCGTTCACCTGCGGATACATGGAAAAAGAATTATAAACTGCAAAAGGGGGAACCGCTGAAAAAGCGATTCCCCCAGACTTTTGATGGAATAAAAATTTTTACTTAATCCGCAGAGTTGCCATTGCGAACGGATCAATATCGAAGGAGATGGTCTTGCCGCAGAGTTCGCAGTTTCTGAGAACATGACGCTCGGTGATATCCACGATCTGTGCATAGGACGGTGTGGGAACGAGGTCGGAGAGGGTCAGCGTGATCTTGCCGCCCTTGCCCGCATAGTCGGATACACGGACGATGAAGCCGCCGTCTTCGCCGTTCTTTACGCCGGAAATCATGACGGAATCGCGGTTTTCGTCAGCAATCTTCGCAACGGAGCCGCACATCGGAAGGGTACCGCCGTCGTGCTTGACACCCGCGTTGAATGCGATCGGATGAACATATTCGGTTGCCAGACGCTTCTGTTCGTTTTCCGCGCAGACACCGACGCCGATGTTGATGTGGTGGATGCAGCGTTCGGGATTATAGTCGGGGTCATAGGACGCGCGGATCAGAGTGACCGCACCTGCGTTTTCATGACCGCGGAAGCCGTACTTGGTGTCGGTTACGATGAATGCGGACGGTTCGCCGCCGGCATTGTTGATTCTCATGAAGCTGTTGCCGGGAACGTCGTGAGGAATATCCGCGCGGTCAATGAAGCCGAACGGGATGTCGTACTTGTAATCCTTGGCGGCGTAGGAAACGGGCAGGTAGAAGTTGAGCTGGGGAATGTAGTTGCCGGTGCCGCGGGAATCCCAGTCTGCCGTGCCGGTGCCGAGTTCGTTCCAGTCCACGTCGATGTGGAAGTTGATGATCTTGGATTCGCCGCGGAGTTCTGCCGTAACGGTGAGCTTGTTGCACGCGAACTTGACTTCGTAAACGAGGTAACGGCGCATACCGGAAACGCGGTAATCCTTGAGACGGACTTCGTGGTCAACCGCATTGAGGGTTTCGATGCTCATGTACGGGCCGACTCTCCAGGAAGTCATGCCGTACTTGGGGTTTTCTTTGATGTAGCGGAAGACTGCGGACGGCTTGTCGGGCGTAACGATCTGTTCGCCGGTCGCCTTGTCGGTGAGTTCCACCATAGCGAGGGTGAAAGGATCGAAGACCGCCTTGATCCGGGAGTTTTCGAGAACACACGGAGTATCGCCGTAAGTGTCGCGCCAGCCGCCGGTTGCCGCCGATGCGATATGGCCGATGCCTTCGTATTCCTTGAGGCTGAGGATGTAGGTGCTGTAGCCGAACGCCGGAACCTTCGCCTGAATGAGGAACTTGGTATAGTCATGTCCCCAGTAACCGGAGCCGCTCTGGAGAACTTCGTGCGGGATAACGTTGCCGTATGCGTCGGTAAACTGTGCGATCGAGAGGTCGTAGCGGTAGTCCCATACGGTGATTTCGACGGCTTCTTCGCGGTCGTACATGGT
>SVQN01000058.1 GCA_015065295.1 Oscillospiraceae bacterium | reverse complement strand
CATACTGTAATGGAGCGGAAGATGCGCGAGAATGAAGATCGGTTTGGTATATTCCTGCTCGATTTTTTCGTCAAGATAGGCTTTCAGCCGCTCCGATGCGTCGATAACCGGCTGTTTTTTCTTATTGTACCACATATAATCGTCGTTGTGGATGATGAATACGCCGAAATCGTCCGTATCGTTGGCACCGCCGGGAGACAGTCCGGGGGTGTCGGCGGGGTCATGGTTCCCCTGCACGACGATGAAATCGTCCAGTTCCAGGCCGTCGAAGGATCGCTGAACCGTCTTGCGGAGGTGGTACAGTCCGGGAACGGAGCCGTCGAAATCCCAGTTATAGTCGCCGCAGAAAAACGCACCGTCCGCGCGGTCATAACCGGCATCGCGGATTTCGTCAAGGATGAGCTGCACATGAGCGCACGCCGTTTCGTGTCCGGAGGAGCTTTGCAGGTCGGAACAGGCAAGAAAGACGAGGGCATTTTCCTGAATCTTGGGTTCGGGTGTAAAAAACTCTGCGATCGCCTGAAACGGCGACGGCTTTGCGGCGGTTTCGGCGGTATCTGCCGGCGGAGTCTGCTGGCAGGAAATCAGAGATACTGCCGTCAGAAGTACGGCAAGAAGGCGGGAAAATTTCATAAAACGGCTCCTTCCGGAGAATTTTGTCAGGATTCGGTGAGTTCGCGGGTTTCAATCAGGGCATGAAGGCGTTCGAGTGCGGCTTTGAAGCGGGGCTCCTCCCGGATGGGATCAAGCCAGCGGGGATCGAACAGTTCAAATCCGGCGTTTTCCGGATCAAAATAGCCGCAGTATCCCGACGGATCGAATAAGCCGTAATGTTCACCGTAAAAATAGCCTTCTTCACTGCAAAGCGCGTAATAACTGTGTTCCCCGTCATCTGTGAGCAGACCGAAGCGTTCTTCATGACCGCGAACCGGCATCCAGAAACTGTCCGTCTTCGGTGAGAACACATCCATTGCCGGAGAAGTACAGGTAAGTTTCTGACCGTCCGGAGCGGACATGATTTTTTCAAACAGGGCAATCCAGTCCTCCATAACGGTCAGTGCGCGCTCCGTTTCGCCGCATCCGGCACAATACGCGGTGTACATCGCCCCGATCAGCAGGCGGAAATCGACAAACAAATCAAGCGAGCCGTCGCCGGTCACAGGATGCTTCGGGTCGGGGGTAATATTGCACAGCGAATGGAGCAGATTCAGGCGGACTTCGCTGATATATTTGCAGTATTCCACGGAATAACGGCCTTTTTCACCGCGAATCGCCCATGTATCACGTTCAAGGCAGAGTTTTGCGATCAGTTCATACAGCTGCACCTGCCGGAGCTTTTCGAGCTTGTCCGTCTCCTGCCGGAAACCGTAGCGGCGGCGTAAAAGCGCATCGCCGGACAGGTCGATTGCTGTGGCATTCCGTCTGAGAAATTCGGTCAGATGCTCCTCGTCTTCCAGTTCCGCCATCTGCTGTATGAATACGCATTTTGCGAAATTATTGCTGCTGTGCGTCTGCACATATTCAAAAATCATTCGCATTTCCTCCATCACAGCGGGCAGTCTGTACGCGCCGCTGTCACGGAGATCGTCGAAATAATAAGAATCCTTGCAGAAAAATTCGCTGTAATCGCGGCGCATTTCTCTTAAAACAGCGACAATCGCGGATTCGTCCTTTTCCTCCGCATAGACGGCATTTCGCAGTTTTTTCTTGATTTCCTCGAAATTTTTCTGCCGTTCCTCGTCGCTCATACCGAGCAGAGCGTCCACGGTCACGGAAAAAATCCGCGCCAGTGCGGGCAGAAGTTCCATGTCGGGGTAAGTGGTTCCGTTTTCCCAGCGGCTGACCGACTGGAACGATACGCCGAGCTGTTCGGCAAGCTGTTCCTGCGTCATGTCCATGGCGCGGCGGAACGTGCGGATGTTGTCGCCAAGGGTAAGTTTCATTGAAAAATCCTCGTTTCATTCAGAATTCTGTACAGATGTTTCCCGGGTATCTACAGTATACCGCAGAATCCGAAAAAACGCCATAACGCATTTTGTGAGAATTTTTCACAAAAACCGAGAATCAGCCTTCTGCATGAATCGCTTTGGTAAGACCGACGATTTCCTTTATGTAGGCGTTGTCCGCGTCCGAACCGTCGTGCATATCGCTCATGAAGACAAGGATATACGGACGTTCGTCATAGATGATCGCCATGTCGTGATAGGAATCGGTATCCCATCCGTATTTATGCGGAACGGTGTCCTCCGGATAGGACGCGCAGATCATGACATCGTGCTTGGATTTCATCATGTTTTCCTTCATGAACAGCGCGTACGGGTCGCCCGTTTCAAAGAATTTATAGATTTCCCGCATGAATTTGATGCAGTCGTCCACGGAAAGATTCATGAAATCCGACGCGGTTCCCTGAATTCCAAGCTGTCCGACCAGCGAATAGAACGTACCGAATCCAAAGCGGTCCATGAGCTGGTTCCACGCCACGTTGTCGCTGTACAGTAAAACGTAGGCGAACAGTTCGCGCCACGTCATCTGCGTTCCGGCAGGCTTTGTCTGGAGTTCGCCCGAACCTTCTTCCATCATCGTCGCCGGATCGAATGTCCACATCTCGTCGAGGTTGTATTTTTCTTCCCCCTCGCCGTAGACGATGTTCCCGTCCGCGTCACGTTCTGCCGTTTTTTCGAATTCCGAAATTTCCAGCAGAACCGAATAAATGTACGGTGCTTTGATGAGACTTGCGGAATAATATACACGGTCGTTGTTGTAGCCGATCGTTTCACCGGTAGTCAGGTCGTAATAGCCGTAGGCGATAAAATTCGGATTGTCAAGGTAATAGCCCCCTGCCCCGTTGGAAAACCACCGCTGCGGTGCGCCATACCGGAGGAGATTCATCAGCTTGTCCAGATTGGTATCTCCCGTCGGCTGATAGGTAAACTCCGGCTCGACGACCGGCTCCGGTTCTTCGATCACTGTCACCGGCTCGGCAATCGGTTCCGGTACAGGTTCCGCCGCCGGCTCCGGTTCGGCAGCCGCCGCGGTATGATTCTGCTTTGCACGAATCGCTTCTGCGGTGCGGAGAGTAACAATATCCGCTTCGAGAAGAGCGATCTTCTCTGTCAGCGTCTGCACATTGACGAGCAATTCCTCGATTTCGGCTTCCAATTCCTCTTTTTCCGTCACCGTCCGGCCATACCGGTCACTCTGAAGGTTCACCTTCTTCTCCAGTGCCGCGATACGCCGGCTTTTATTTTCCAGTTCCTCCACTGCGTTCTGCAGTTCGGTTTCCTTGCCGGAAAGCTGAGAGGAAATATCGTTCACATCGCCCTGAAGTTCGGTGTGATCTTCTTTCAGCTCCGAATAATCCGTCTGAAGTTCGAGATGTTCATCACGCAGTTCGAGATGCTCGTCCTGCAATTCCGAATAATCGTCCTGTGCTTCGACAACATTATCCTGCAGTGTTTCGATCTGCCGGTTGAGTTCGGCGATCTCCGCTTCCATTTCAGCCACATTGGTGGACAGCGAAGCAATATGCCCCTCCGCCGTCTCGTTTTGTTCGGATTCCTGACAATACAGGTAACTCATCACACCGGCTCCGGCAAGGGCCGCTGTCAGCAAAGCCGAACCGACGGTGTGCATAAGAATTCGCTTTTTTTCGGATTCCATATCGGTATCCCTTCATTCCGTATAAATTTTACCGCAAAAGCAGTTTGAGGGAAACTTTTCAGAAAAGTTCCCCCCGGTAAGCATAATTTATCAGCCTTCACCGTCGCTGTAGTAAACGACTTCCTGCGGATAGCGGAGTCCCAGTTCACCGTGGGCGATATCCGCGACGTATTCGTCATCGAACGGTTTGTCAATATCCGCCTGCAGCGAATCGACGTACGTCTGCATTTCTTCTACCTGTACGCGCAGAATCTCTGCCTGCGCTTTTTTTTCATTATTGTCAAGACGCAGCACCACGAGACTGACCACGCACACAATGGCGAACATCAGCCCCGCGAGGCGCACAAACATATTTTTTGACAGTATATTCATTTTGATTTCCCTAATAAATTCCGATATCGTTTTTCAGGCACCGTCGGATTCTTCCCGAGCGGATATGCCGTATGCCGCGCAAAACTGCTTTTGCCGTCTGACCGATGGTCACGCTGTACAGACCGGCAAGGACTCTGCCGAGAACCCGCAGGATTCCCCTCACAGGCTTCACAACTAGCCACCGAACCGCCGTCCGCAGAAGCCGCACGATGGTTTCCGAAAACAGCATAACGATCCGTCCGGCGGTACGGAGATATACGGCCAGTCCGGCAGACGCGGACACCAGCACAAACAGGCGGAACGTCCCGTTCATCTGCCAGTACAGGAAGATCGAAAACATCGCCGTGACAGCGATCATATACACCGCGTCGAGCAGAAAAAACAGAAAAAACGGAAGTATTCCGCGCCGCATTCCGGGAGAATCGCCCGTATACGACGCAATTCCGCACAAACAATGCGCTATTCTTATTATATCGTACAATCCGCCAAAAATCAAGCCCAAAATGAAAGAATATCCAACAACCTGAAGCTGTTTTCCGATGAACAGTTCCATGAAAGTCCTTCCGTCATCCGCCGTTTACCGGAACAGCTTTGAAAAGATGCCCCGTTTCTCTCCGTTCTCCTGTTTTCCGTAATAATACAGACTGTCAAATTCCCCGTTGACGATCAGCGATCCACACTCCGTCCGGAAGCTCTCAATCTTCAGATTCTTCCCTTCAATCGCAATCATTCCGAGCGACGATTCCACCGTAATCTGCTCGTCCGTAAAACTCTCCACTTCCTCAATCCCCGTCAGTTCCATCCGTCTGCGCGAAAAAAGGCATATATCCTGTCCGCTCTGCTCCATAATCCCACCTCGTTTCTGGTTTTGTTGGATTATATGCGTGAACAACCGGATATATGCCTTCCTTTGGAATTTGTCAGTTGATTACCTCATACATCGAAGCCGCATCCGCCTTGGCAGCGTGTTCGCGGACATCCACCACGCGGATTTTCAGGGTGCGTTCGCCGTAGGTAACGGCGATGATGTCGCCTTCCTTTACGTCATACGATGCCTTCGCGCGCTTGCCGTTGACTTCGACGTGCTCCGTGTCGCAGGCTTCGTTGGCAACCGTACGGCGTTTGATGATGCGAGATACTTTCAGAAATTTGTCAAGTCTCATTTGGATTCCTCCGGGGATTCATAGGTTCGGATAAATTCATCGGTCATTTCGCCGACCGCCTGCTCGGTGTCGGCCTTGCTCATCACGGCGGACGTGAATACGATTTCATTCAGGATGCACTGCTTTTCTTCGTCGGACGCTGCTTCCGCGAGGGATGCGGTAAGCGCGGACAATTTTGCAGTGAGTTCGGCGTCCGAGCCGAAACTGTATCCGTCCTTGCGCGCCTTTTTCGCAATTTTCTGTACCCGCATGAGCGTCGGAAGCTGCTTCGGAACCGCTTCCATTGCCTGACGCGCCGTCTTGCGGCTCTTTTCTTCCGTCTTGATCTTGTCCCAGTTGTCGAGGACTTCACCCGTACCCGAAACCTCCACGGTTCCGAAAACGTGCGGATGGCGGACGATCATCTTCTCGCAGATGTCGTGAACCACGTCCTCCACGGTAAACCGTCCGTCTTCTTCCTCGATGCGGCTGTGGAACATCACCTGAAACATGACGTCGCCCAGTTCTTCGCGGAGAAGCACCGGGTCGCTGTTGTCGATGGCTTCGATGACCTCATAGGTTTCTTCGATGATGTCCGCGCGGATGGATGCGTGGGTCTGTTCACGGTCCCACGGACATCCGCCTTCGCTCCGCAGAACTTCCACCAGTTCCCGGAGCGATTCAAATGAATGTTTTTGTTCGTTTTTCAGTTTGTTTTTGAGTTCATCCGTTCGATTCATGATCGTTTGTTTTGACTCCTGATATCATGGTTTTGATTTCTTCTATTGTAATGGTTCCGGACGCCAGCAGAAGAGCGGCATACACGACGGCTCCGGCAAAAATCGCGGCAAAACACGAGGCTTTTCCCAGAAAGGGTGCCAGAAAACGGTTCACCGCGGCGGCACAGAGCGCACACGCCAGTCCAGCGGCGGCAGGAACGAAAAAGATCGAATATACGTTCGGGCGGATTCCCGTGCATTTTACGACAAACGCAAGATTGATGACCGTCACGGTCAGATAGCACAGGAACGTCGAAACGGGTGCGCCCGCAATGCCGATCGTCTGCAGCAGAATTACGCTGGACGTGCATTTCACCGCCGCACCGCAGAGCATGGAAATCACCGGCTTCCGTTCCTCACCGCAGCTTTGCAGAATCGCGTTGGTGACGGCAAGGACACAGACAAAAAAGGACGACGGTGCCAGCAGGGTCAGCAGCGGTGACGCGAGGTGCGCGGATTCCGGCTTGTAAAACAGGCACAGGATCGGATCGGCGAGAACGGTCAGTCCGAGCGCACACGGCATTCCGATCAGAACGGCGGCGCGCAGGGCGGTGTTGATGGATTGTTCCGCATCCGCACGCTGTCCGGACGACAATGCGGCGGCAATGGACGGGACAATGGAATACGCGATCGGATAGACAAACACCGGCGGCAGATTGAACATCGGAACGGCCAGCGACGTGTAGTTTCCGAACAGAGTCGCGGCTTCCTCCGCCTCCATGCCTGCACGCTGAAGAATCCGCTGGATCAGCGCGGTATCAATCGTGTTCGTCAGGCTCATGACCGACGCACTGACCGTGATCGGCAGAGCGATTTTTCCGAACCGCCGAAGAATGTCGCGGTACGGCACCGGTTCCCGCGTGATAATGAGATCGTCCGGCAGAAGATCCCGGTCGCCGCGCATCCATTTCACGGCAATCAGGTAGACCATCCCCGCCAGAGAGCCGAGCGTCAGACCCGATACGGCGTACGCGGCAACCACGGGGACGGTATAATTCATGCGGATGGCATACACGGCGGCGGCAATCCCGATGAGCAGCTTCCCGATCGCTTCGATCAGCTGGGAAACGGCAGTCGGAACCATGTTCCCGCATCCCTGAAAATATCCGCGCAGAGCACTTGATATGCAGATAAACAGCATCGTCGGCGCGGCAACGGCGACCGACAGCGCGGATTTGTCCGAACGGATCAGTTCGGCAAGTCCGCCGGATGCAAACAGCATCAGCAGGCATCCGCCGAGTCCGCCGACGGCAAACAGCGCAAGCGCGGTACGATAGACTGTCTTCGCCGCAGTAATGTTCCCTGCCGCGCGTTTTTCCGATACCATGACCGCCAGCGCAACCGGCAGTCCGGAGGTCGAAAGCATATAAAACAACGTATAAATCGAATAGGCGGAGTTGAAGTACCCCATTCCCGTATCGCCAACAATGTAGTTCATCGGGATTTTGAACAGCAGTCCCGTGATCTTCACAAGCAGATTCGATACGGTGAGGAGCATCACGCCCGAGAAAAACGAGCGTCCGATCCTCCGTTTGTCCATCCGGATTGTTTTACGTCTTTTGTACAGCTTTGGATTCGATTCCGTCACGCCGACCTCCGTTGATATTCAATGGCTATCCGATAAATTCACGGAAGACCGAATTTTGCGGGATCATGCGGTCATCAAACGGAAGTTCCGGAAGACCGGCCAGCTTTGCCGCCAGTTCTTCCGCTTCTCTGCGGTAAATGCTGTCTGCCGGAACACTGCCCAGCAGAGGCAGGACATGATTCCGGATCACACACAGTTCATACGGCTGGAACGAATCCAGCAGAACTCCGTAGCTTCCGACGTTCGGGAAGATATTCGCTTCTTCGTTTTTCCGGACGCCCTGCCACAGATGGAAACTGAATTCCGGTGTGGCTCCGCGGAAATTATAATCGCGGACAATCCGGCGCAGAAGACGTACTTCATGCCGTCCGAACGCAACTCCGTTCACGTTCACATCGTCCATAACCGATATGAACATTCCGCGGTAATCGCCGAACAGCGCGGTGACTTCCGGATAGACCGCCTGAATCCCTTCAATGACATATATATCCATCGGAGCGGGACAATATTCGTGATATCCGACGCGGCGGGTGGCGGTAAAATCGTATTTCGGAACCAGCACACACTGCCGCTTCCGCAGACGATCCAGAAATACGGAGAAATAATCAAGGTCAATCGCGGCAACGGAATCGTAATCCGGCACTTCGAGGTCAACGCGGTTGCGGTCTTTCCGGTCGTAGAAAAAATCGTCGATGGAAAGAACCACCGCGCGGTGTCCCAGTGCGCCGATCTGTTCGATCAGCCGGTTCGCCGTCGTGGTTTTGCCGGAACAGGTCGGTCCGGCAAGCGCGATCACCGACGGTTCCGGCGCGGACAGAACAGCATTCACTGCCGCGTCCAGCCGCGCACGGAAATCAGCTTCGCAGGAATGGACAAAGCGTTCCGCTTCATCCGGAGTATGACTTTGCAGATTATAAAATTTCATGAGTTTTTCCTTATATAGTATCTTATCTTATATAGATTGAAAGTTTTTGAAAAGAGGTTTGGAGAAAAACTTTTTTCAAAAAGTTTTTCTCCAAGAATTCCTCCATCACTTACCGAAAAACTCAAGAGCCGATTGTCTCAGAAGGTCGCGGCGGTGCTGTCCGGTTTCTCCGTCATGGTCCCGGAGGTATTCGTAGGGATATTTCGGTTCGGCAACACGCTCGATCCGCACGCCGTTTTCATCCGGGAACGACACAAATTTCGTCATCGCGGACGCACCGGCGGCGAAAATGCTGTGTACTTCTTCCATCATGTAGACGTTGTACAGTCCTTCGTGCCCTTCTTTCGCGTAACCGACGTTTTCAAGATTGCCGACGGTGTTCTTCTGACGGTACATATAGTACGGGAGATACCCCGCTTCCGGCAGGATCGTCTGCGAATAGTCCACGCTGGCGGCGGCAATTTCCCCGCTCCGGTCAAATACGCCTTCGGAACGCAGTTCCGCCGAACGCTTCACACTGAACGTGTGGACGGTGATATTTTCCGGATCGAGGGACACGATTTTGTCCACGGTGTTCCGGAAGGAATCCGCCGTATCGTTCGGAAGACCGGCAATGAGGTCAACGTTGATATTCCGGATGCCGCTTGCCTTTGCGGTTTCGTAGGCGCGGTAGAACATCTCCGTGTCATGGGCGCGTCCGATGCTCCGCAGAACCTCGTCATTGAGCGACTGCGGATTGACGCTGATGCGATCCACGCCGTACTTCGCAAGGGTCGTCAGCTTGTCGGCGGTAATCGTGTCCGGACGACCGGCTTCCACGGTGAATTCACGGACATCCGTGACATGGTTCCGGATCGCCGACAGCAGAAACGCAAGCTGGTCGGGATTCAGAATGGTCGGCGTTCCCCCGCCGATATAGATCGTCGCAACGTTCATGCCGAGTTCGCGGATCACCGAGAACATATTGTCGATGTCGCGTGCCAGAGCAGTCAGATACTCCGGAATGAGCTTGAGCAGGTTCGGCGAGGTATACGATACGAACGAGCAGTACGCACACCGCGTCGGGCAGAACGGAATCCCGACGTACACGCTGCATTCGCGTCGGGCATCGTCCGTCGCAAGAGCCGCTTCCGATTTTGCAACGGCGGCGGCAAGTTTTGCCTTCTGCGGCGTGACAAAATATTCTTCCGCGATCACAGCGGCCGCCTGTTCCGGTGACATTCCGCGTTCGAGCAGTTCCGACGCGACTTTCGCCGGACGTACCCCGGTGAGAATCCCCCACGGCGGCGTGTATCCGGTAAAGTTTGCTCCCGCGTTCAGCAGGGCTTCGCCGGACGACAGCTTGCGGACATGGTCGCGGTCCTCGGATTTCGTCCACGGGACGGTGGTTTCCGCCGATGCGGAGCGTTCGCCCTGCGCGATGGTCACGGCGGAATGAACGCCGTCTCCGGTTTCGGTCATGTCGAGCGTCAGGACGACCGTTTCGGGGGTGCATTCTTCATCTTCCGGAAATTTCGCGCCGGGGAAAAAGATCATGGCGAGGGTCTGGATGTAGTATGGTTTTACGTTTCCGTTTACTTTTACAATCATAGTTTTACTGTTTCTTGGGCTGTTTCAGGACGTCCGAATCCATCGGAATGGTACAGGGGCCGTCGTTGGTGATGGAAACCTTCATATCCGCGCCGAACTGACCGTGAGTGGTGTCCGGAATTTCGGCGGCGATCAGCGACGTGAAATACTCGAACAGGCGTTTGGCTTCGTCGGGAGCTGCGGACTGCATATAGTCGGGACGATTGCCCTTGCGGTAGGAAGCTAACAGGGTGAAGTTGGGAACGACCATGACACCGCCGCCGATATCGGCTACGGACAGATTCATTTTATCGTTTTCGTCGGCAAAAATTCGCATTTTCGTAATTTTTGCCGCCAGAAGACGCGCGTCTTCTTCGGTATCGCCCTGTGCAACGCCGAGCAGAACCATCAGTCCTTTTCCGCACTGCGCGACGGTTTCCCCGTCAATCACAACTTTCCCTTCGGAGATACGCTGTAAAATAGCTTTCATTTTGCTTAATTCCTTATTAAATCTCAACTTTCATGCCGTCGTAGGACATGAGGAAGCCGTTTTCGGCGGCCATTTTTTCAAATTCCGGCTGCGGGCAGACCTTTCCGTCCGGAATAAAGCCGTTGTGGGAGAAGTGATGGACGATGAACTGCGTCGTTTCATCGGCGGTTCCGTTTTCGGTCAGGATCTGGCGCATCCGGATGTCCGCCTTGATTCCCATGTGGTTGCGGTCGTTTTCATCGCCGAGCAGGACGTTCGTACAGTCAAGGCTGATGAGGTCGCAGTGCTTT
Source organism: Oscillospiraceae bacterium (assembly GCA_015065295.1). Lineage (GTDB taxonomy): Bacteria > Bacillota > Clostridia > Oscillospirales > CAG-272 > UMGS1696. The sequence goes on along the minus strand of SVQN01000058.1, from coordinate 8,098 downwards.
CCTTTCAGGAATTCGACGGTTTCTTCGAGGAATAAGCCGGTGTCGTGCGCGTAGAGGAAGGTCTTTCCGGTCGCGTTTTCGACGATGAACATCATCCGGCATTCCTGATTCTTGTCGTGATCGGCGGGAAGCATGGTAACAGTCACGCCTGCCGCCGTTTCGATAGGCTCGAACGATTTCGCATAATCGAACACCAGACCGTGGGATTCGCCGTGACCGTCGGCGGCACCGGGAACGTAGCCGTTCAGCTTTACGCCGGTGCTCATGTTCCCGTAAACGTGCAGTTTGCCGGGAACGGTGCGCTTGCAGTAAACCGGTTCGCGGCGGGTGGACAATTCATAGGGAGTGAAGTGGTCTTCGTGGGAATGTGTGACGACAATGTCCTCGATTTCGGCGAGGTTCACGCCTGCTTTTGCTGCACCGTGATAAATATCCGGCGGAAAATCGACGAGCAATTTGCCGTTGACGCAGATTCCCGCACGTCCGCGGAATTCCTTCCCCATATTTTTTCGTGCTTCCTCACAGATCGGGCACTGGCAGAACAGTGCGGGAAGTCCTTCGGATGCGGCGGTGCCGATGTAAGTGATCTTCATGAGTTATTCCTCCTCATACATACCGTATTCATCTTCATCGAACGGGATGTACGTTTCCCATTCGTCCTGATCGTGTTCTTCTACGTCAATGGTTCCCTCTCCGTGGCGCGCGTGACTTTCCGGAACGTGATAGAACGAGCGGATGGTTCCGTCGTCCTCGAATTCCAGTTCGCGCCATCCCCAGAAGGATGCGGACGGGTCGCCCTTCACGCCGGTGTAGCTGTAGTTGCCGCACGGGAGAATCGGCTTGCCGCCGGTACGTTCGTCCCCCGGAATCACCTCGGACAGGTGGGTATGTCCCTGGAACAGCGCGACGATATGGTCGTTGGACGCGAGAAGTTCACGGAATTCTTCGCTTTCCGTCGCGGGATCGAAATGATGCGCGCAGAGGAAAATGAGATCGTCCGGATACTGTTCGAGAACGTATTTCACCATTTCACAATCGGTCTGCGTGTGTGTACCGTCGCTGTGTTCGGTCGGATCGAGGTTGTCCGCAAAGTTGTCGAGCAGGACAAATACCGCGTTCCCGCCTTCGATGATGTATGAGCGCGGACAGCCGGTAATCTCCATCCATTTTTCGACACCGTACTGCTCGTGATTGCCCGGAATCATATACGCGGGCTGGGGCAGACGGTGCAGATAATTCTTCACGAAATGGTCGGTATTGCTGACGGACGGCGTACGGAGGTAGGAACCCTTTTCGTTCCACATCCAGAAGTCGAGGGACACGTCGCCCATGACGATCAGGAGATCGGCCGGATGGTCGAGCTGCGCCTGACGTTCTGCAAGGTCTGCGACCATTTTTTCCATACGGTCGGCGGTCTTCACGCCGTACCAGTCGATGTGGCAGTCATGCACATCGGACAGAAAGATGATGCGTTCGGTAATCATCAGGAAAATCCTCTCGTAATGCTGTGTACATGGTGGATGGACTTCAGGCGGGACATAATGGAGTTGAAATGTTCGACATTTTTACATCCCACGGTAAGATTGATAAGAATATCGTCGTCGGTGCTCTTCTGCGTGTTGATGGACAGCAGAGAAACCTTCATATCGGCGAGAGTGGTCGTGATATTGGCAAGAAGCATGATGTCCTTTTCGGCGTAAATCTGGAGCATTGCTTCAAACAGAGCCTTGTTCTGGCTGGACGCGGACAGAGTGTCGCTGTCCCATTCGGCACGGATCCAGCGTTCGGCATTTTCCGGATGCTTCCGGCTTTCTTCAACGTTCGGACAGTCGCGCTTGTGGATGGATACGCCGTACCCCTTCGTGATGAAGCCGACAACCGCGTCGCCCGGAAGCGGGTTGCAGCACTTGGCGAACTTGACTTCGCAGCCGTATTCGCCGTCGAGGATGATGCCGCTGTTGGAACGGATTTTCTTGGTCTTCTGGGTCTGAATCTGCTCGGTTTCGGTGATCGGATTCGCTTCGTCGGGCTTGACAATGCGTTCGTATTCGTCCTTGAGCTTCGCCAGAACCTTGGTCATGGCAATGCCGTTGAAGCCGATGGCGTTGAGCAGGTCTTCCGGAATCGCCATGCCGAGACGGCGGGAGGTGGATTCGATGATTTCCTTCTGCTGTTCTTCGGTCGGCTTGACGCGGAATTTGCCGAGTTCCTTTTCGATTTCGGCAAGACCGATCTTAATGTTTTCGGGACGCTTTTCCTTCTTGAACCACTGACGGATCTTTGCGCGCGCTTCGCTCGTCTTGACGATCTTCAGCCAGTCACGGCTCGGACCTTTGGAGGAAGAGGACGTGAGAATTTCGATGATTTCACCGGTCTGCGGAACGCGGTCGATCGGGGAGATCATGCCGTTGATCTTCGCGCCGACCATTTTGTTGCCGACTTCGGAGTGAATGGCGTAAGCAAAGTCGATGAGCGTGGACTGCTGCGGAAGTGCGATGACGTCGCCTTTCGGGGTGAAGACGAAGGTTTCGTCGCTGAAAATGTCGATTTTGAGCGCGCGCATGAAGTCTTCATTGTCAATCGCGCCGTCTTCGGTGTCGATCAGGCGGGAAATCCACGACAGCTTCTGGTCAATTTCCTCTTTGCTGCTCGCACCGGACTTGTACTTCCAGTGCGCGGCAATCCCGTATTCGGCGATATGGTGCATTTCACGGGTACGGATCTGCACTTCAAACGGAATCCCGTCGCGGCCGATGACCGTCGTATGGAGAGACTGATACATATTCGGCTTCGGCGTGGAGATGTAGTCCTTGAATCGTCCGGGGATGGACTTGAACATTTCGTGGATGATGCCGAGCGCGGTATAGCATTCCAGTTCGGTATCCACGATGATGCGGATCGCGTAGAAGTCGTAGATTTCATCAAAGCTCTTGTTCTGCTTGAACATTTTGCGGTAGATGGAATAGACCGTTTTGACGCGCCCCTCAAGGGTGTAGTTGATGTTGTATTCTTCGAGTTTTTCGGAAACCACCGCGCGGGTGTTTTCGATGAAGTTCTGGTTCAGGCCGTACTTTTTCTCGATATCCGACGAGACTTCTTCGTACCCGATCGGGTCGAGATAGGACAGCGCAAGGTTTTCGAGTTCCTGCTTGATGCGCTGCATACCGAGACGGTGTGCCAGCGGTGCATAGACGTGCATGGTTTCGAGGGCGGTCGTCCGGCGTTTGGCATCCTTTTTGACGCCGAGGGTACGCATATTGTGCAGACGGTCGCACAGCTTAATGAAGATGACGCGGATATCCTTCGACATGGCGAGAAGCATCTTGCGGATGTTCTCCATGTTCGCTTCTTCCTTGTCCTCGACGTTGATGACCTTCATTTTGGTCAGACCGTCGACAAGCATCGCCACTTCCGCGCCGAATCGGGTGGAAATGATGTCGAGATTCGTCTTGTCCGGGCAGTCCTCGACGGTATCGTGCAGGAACGCGGCGCAGATGGAGTCGGTGTCCAGCCCGAGACCGGTGACAATTTCCGCCACGGCGATCGGATGGGAAATGTACGGCTCGCCGCTGACGCGATACTGCCCTTCGTGCAGGGCTTTCGCGTACAGGTACGCCCGTTCGATTTTTTCGATGTCGTAATGCTTTTCGCTCTTTTCCAGAACGGCGAGAATTTTTTCAATACCCGCAGATTCCCTGCGTTCGGATGTTTCGTCTTTCATAATTGTTATTGTTGTTCTGCCTTTCTTTCGGAGTACGGCAGAGTCACTGTCTCATTCCGAAGTCGTATTTCAGTTTTCGATAAATCCCGGATTGCTCCAGATCGGCCTTCTGCTTCAGATGAATATAACGGAAGGCGTATACTTCACTGCCTTCAGAGTCCTTTTCCTTCAGCGGTTCCACGCCGAGAATTCCAAGTTCACGGAAGGTCAGGAGAATAAATTTCAATTTGATGTAATTCATGCGGATACCACCGGTACGCAGGAGATGCAGAAGCGCGCGCATACTGAACACCTCATGTTCGATCCGCAGTTCATGCCGGAGCAGGCTGTACACCGCGCCGAATTCTTCACGCGTCGGGACGATTTCTGCCGGAGTCCGCCGGCCGAGTTTCAGTTCACTGACCGGAATTCCGGAATAAATCTGCCGGAACAGGGCGATGTCCGCGTTTTCCGCGTCAAACTGCGTGCGCGTCAGACGGATATCCTTGACGACGAACTGGAGCGAACGCTGATTCTGATATTCATTGATGTCCATTGTAAAGAGAACGTCCACACAGTCGCCGGAATAAAGGTCGAGATCGTCGAGCGTCTGACGGAAGCACATCGCGCTGATTCCCCCGCCGTCCGCTCCCGCTTTGAGGGTCAGGCGGGTATGCTTTCCTCCGCCGACCAGAGCCGTATCGCTGAGAGGGACATTGTTCATAACGAACACCGGCGGCGGATTGGACACGCCGTAGGGTTCCAGATAATACAGTTCGTTCGCCTGTGCCATGACGATGTCCGCCGGACGGAGTTCGCAGTCCGCTTCGAGCGACGGCTGAATTTCCGTTTCGGTCAGGCATTCACGGGCACATTCGTTGATGCGGCGGCGGAATTCGGGGAGATTTTCTCTCGTGATGGTCAGCCCGGCCGCCAGTTCGTGACCGCCGTATTTGACGAGAAGGTCGTCGCACCGACTGAGCGTATCGACGAGGTTCAGTCCCTTGACGCTTCGTCCGGAGCCTTTGCCGAGATCGCCGTCTTCCCCACCCTCGCCGTTTCCTTCAAAGGAAATCAGGATGGACGGACAGCCGTATTTTTCCGTGATGCGGGAAGCGACGATTCCGATGATGCCGTGATGCCAGGTTTCGTCCTCGAGAACTATCACAGGATCGTGTTCAAAATCATGGGACGCGGCAATCTGGGCGTACGCGGCTTCGATGATCTTGTTTTCCTCCGCCTGACGTTCGTGGTTGATGTCGCAGAGCTTCTGCGCGATGGACGCGGCGGTCATGCGGTCTTCGGCAAGGAACAGTTCCACGGCAAGCGACGCGTCGCGGATCCGTCCGGCGGCGTTGATGCGGGGAGCGATTGTATATCCGATGAACGACGCGGTGATTTTCCGCTTGGTGTTGTATTTCGATTCGGTGCGGGTCGCTTCGATCAGCTCGATCAGTCCGGGGCGGTCGGTCGATTCAATAAGCTGTAAACCGTAGCTGACGATCAGGCGGTTTTCGTCCCGGATCGGCATGACGTCCGCCACGGTACCGATCGCAACGAGATCACAGTACCGCGTGGAGACACGTTTCACACAATCGGTCATGGTATCGTCCGGATAGCGCACGGATTCGAGGGCACAGAGGAATTTAAACACCACGCCGACCCCTGCCAGTTCCTTGAACGGATAGCGGCAGTCCGGGCGGCGCGGATTGACAACGGCGGCTGCTTCGGGCAGTTCCGTATGACATTCGTGGTGGTCGGTGATAATCAGATCCATGCCGAGCGCCTGAATCAGCTTCGCTTCCGCAACGGCGGTAATGCCGGTGTCCACGGTCACGATGAGCTGACAGCCGTCTTCGGCGAGCTTGCGGACGGCACCGTCGGACATCCCGTAACCCTCTCCGGAGCGGCAGGGGATGTAATAGCCGACATCGGCACCGATGCTTTTCAGATACAGATAAAGAATGCTGACGGAAGTAACGCCGTCCACGTCGTAGTCGCCGAAGATCACGATTTTCTCGTTCTCCTCCACGGCTTCGAGGAGACGGTAGACCGCGTTGTCCATGTCCTCCATTTCAAACGGGTCATGAAGCTGTTCGGTCTCCTTCAGAAGGAAGCTGCGTGCGTCCGACGGAGTCATGCAGCCGCGGTTGACGAGGAGCTGTGCGGTGGGGATGCGGATGTCGAGGTCTTTCGAGATTTCCTGTACGATCGGGCTGCCGCACATCTGTTCATGCGATGCCGCGACAACCCATTTGTTCTTATAGCGCATTAGTATTCACTTTCTTTATATATAAATTTTTATTATAACCGTCGTTGTATAAATTATAAGGTAGGATACCGTTCAAAAAAGTCTTCTCTTGACAGGATACACTGGTAGTCGGTGATGGGAGTTCCGTTTTTGACCCATGCATTTTCGATGGTCTTGTAGGGCTTGAAGCCGATTTTTTCATTCACGCGCTTGGATTTTTTGTTTCCTTCCGAGTAACCGCAGAGAATATTGTCAAAGCCGATGCCGTAGAGATAGCGGCAGATTCCGATCACGGCTTCCTTGATGTACTCGTTCCCCCAGTAGGTCGGGTGAAGGTTGAAAGCAAGTTCGATGGCGTTCAGTTCCCGGTCCACACGGTCGGCGACAACATTTCCGATGGGCGTACCGTCTTTCAGATACACAATCCAGTCGAACACATCCTCTTCTTCATCGGCGTAGGTATCGTACCCCTCCAGATTGGCGGGATCCTGCTTCACAAATTCAAACTCGCCGCAGATGTCGCGGAGTTTGGTGAAATTGTATTCGTATACGGCGACGTAGTCGTCAAATGTCCCGCGTTTCAGGATCAGGCGGTCGGTGGTGAGTTCGGGAGTGATGTATTTCATGACGGAAAGTCTCCTTACAGTCGAAAATTATGCACGGGTTCCGGATGCGTTACATCGGAAGGTAGGTAAACAGTGCGATACCGAGGGACAGGCTGAACGCATTGGCGATCACGGCGGTAAGAACCGCTTTGATTTTCGGCTGTTCGCGGAGAAGGAGCGCGAAAACGATGGCTTCCGCGAGGAAAATCAGAACTTCGCCGAACGCATAGCCGAATTCCCAGTAACCGAGCGGCTCGGGCATATATCCGGTGAGCGTGATATTCAGAATGGTCTGGGTAACGAGATTGGCTCCGAGGAAAACGAGCCAGCTCCGGCGGGTACGGTAACGCATGAGGAAGAAAATGATCCCTTCCGTGACCAGCGTGACGCTGACGCGCAGGAGAACGAGAAGGACATTGCGGACCGGCATATAGGTCGTGTCAAACGTGACCGTACCGGATGCGGGATCAAGGTTGATTTTCGCCAGTCCGTTGTAGTACTTCATGTGGGTATACGGCGCGTCCACGGTCACATTCAGGCCGTTCGACGGCGAAGTCAGGCGGAGACGGGAGGTTTCCAGCAGTTCCCCGTCCGAGCCGATGAACGAATGACTGGTATCCCGGAAGCCGAGTTCTTCGTAAGCGCGGGGAATCTCGGAATAATACAGCCGGAAATAGGACTCCCATGCGCGGGTCAGCGGACGGAGTTCGACCTCTACGTCATGCTGCGTGATAAACGTGATTGTGAGGTCGTCGGGAGCGTTGGTGACAAGAATATTGAAAAACGGGGGCTCTTCCATATTGGCGGATGCGGGAACGGTCAGAACTGTGAGAAACAGCAGAACGAACAGAACAGACAGAATGCGTTTCGACATACGAAAATCCTCCTTTGTTTTCAATAGAATCCGGTATTTGGTTTTAAAGCGTTTCCTCCGCGCGGCTCACGATATCGACGATCGCAATATCCGGCACGGATTTCTTTTTGGAGCGGTCGAATATGGAAATTCCGAGAAACGAGAGAACAAATCCCGCGGCTGCGGCAATGAGCGCGTACGATTCGGTATGGAACAGCGCGTCCGCGAGAAAATAAAAGACCGCGCAGACGACAATCGGCAGGATGAACACCAGAGCGGCGTATCCGAGAACTTTGGAACTTTCGGTCTCCACTTCCACGGTATCGCCCGGCTTTGCGCCGATCCGGTTCTGCGCCTTGGTTTTCATGGTTTTTCCGCTGCCGGCAATCAGTCCGGTCAGCTCACAGTGATGATCGCATCCGCTGTTTTTCTGGCAGCCGTCGCACATCGACGCACGGCTGACCTCAATTTCGGCAAGATTTCCTTTGGTATAGACAACTACAGCGCGCTGGCGCATAAAATACTCCTTTGCAGATCAATTCGGATGGGTTTACGGACGGTATTCCGCAATAATTTTCGCCGCAACACGGATTCCGTCCACGGCAGCGGATACGATTCCGCCTGCATAGCCCGCACCTTCGCCGCACGGATATACGCCGGGATGTCCGGGAGCGGTCAGCGTTTCGCCG
>SVQN01000057.1 GCA_015065295.1 Oscillospiraceae bacterium | reverse complement strand
GTTCGTCTGTGCTTCCGGAGAGGTCGATTGCGCCGCCGGTTTGCCAGAATTTGTTCCATGCGGCGGAGCAGACTGCGGACGTTTCGTCCATCCGCGGGGTTTCATGCGCGGCAATCGTGCAGCTTCCGTGGAAGTATTCGACGGAGAATTCGGTCGTTCCGGTGAAATTCAGCAGACGTTCGTGCATGGACGGCGTGGTCATCGTCCCGTTCGACCAACGCCAGACGGTTTCGTAGCGGATTTCGTCAATGAGGTGCGAGATCATGGACGTTTTCCTTGTGTCGAGAGAGGACGTGTAATGCGGATCGGGATTGTCGTAATCGGCATTCCATCCGTTCGACTTGCTGATCGTGCCCATGCCGGGGCCGTTCTTGATCGACGGATAGCCGAAATCGAGCATCACGGCAAGCTCTGCGTCGGTTTCGATCTTCACCGTCACAAGGTCACGGTCGGGATGCACACAGGTCATGACCTTCACCGGCATTCCGTTGTAGACAAACGTCGATGTCAGCATCCCGTTCCAGAGATCGCAGACGGATTCGGCGGTGTCGAGAATGGCTTCATCCAGAGCGGACCCGTCGGGATTGACGAAGCGCAGGCGGCTGAGGCTGAACGAATGCGGGTTGTCGAACATATAGCGCGCGGCGGTCTTTTTGTCCTCGGGAACGAGGTCACGCCCCTGCCCGGTGAGCCGTCCGGTCATGTAAGAGCCGGTTTCGGACAGATCGTCGGCGGTAACACCGTCGGGAAGAGGAAATTCGTGCCACGCCCAGTGCGCCATGGTGTTGCCGCCGAAGGTCTGGAGACCGGTGCGGTCGGCATTGAAACAGAATTCGCCGTTCCCCATCGGAACAACGAGACTGCCGCCGGTCAAGGTGATGTTGTGGCGGCTGACAAGAGATTTACGGTCAATCATAATAAAAACCTCCGGTTTTTTTGACTAGACGTGTTCGATAACCGGATGGCATACTGTAGGGACACGGCGTGCCGTGTCCGTCAAACGATTTGAACAGCCTATATTTTGTAAACTAACGTGAGTTCGATGAAATAAAATATGATAGGAAAACGATCAAAATCGTAGGGCGGGGGCTTGTCTCCCGCCGGAACGAACGGTTTGAATTTCTTCACGGCGGGAGACAAGCCCCCGCCCTACGATGTGTTCGTCAACCTGTTGGAATTTCTATCGAACTCACGTTAAACTAAATATCCGATTCGGATGAATTTCCAACGAAATATTGTTCATCCAAATTGATAGACGGACACGGCACGCCGTGTCCCTACGAATAACGTGGGGTTATCGAACACGTCTACTAATGGCTAATGGTTAAGGGTGAATGACTATGGTTGAATCGCCCGTCAAGCTGACAGACGTAAAGCTCAGCCATAGTCCTTAACCATTCACTCGACTTCCCGAAGGGAAGGTCGGGTCCTTAGTCACATTTATCTTCATCCGCAGCTCATGCTTCTCTTTCTTCTCGGTTTCGAAATACACATGATACTGCTGCGGCATCGTCACATGGTATTCCTCCGGCTCGCCTTCGTTCAGGTCAACGTCGTATTTGTCCGTGATCGTGCGGCGGACATACTGCTCTTCCCCCGGCTTCACTGTCATCGTACAGCCGTTCCGCTCCAGACGGAATCCGTCCTCCCACGCCGCCGGTTCGCTCAGCGTGTGCAGGCAGTACATCACCGTCACCGGATGATCCGCTTCGATCACATCCTCGACAAATACCGTATTTCCATCTGTCATGCGGAACGTCCGAATCCACCGGTTCAGCATCGGGTACGATTCCGTCAGGTCAAGCACCGCCGTCCGGCATCCGTTTCCGTCAATTGTACAGGACAGAATCTCCCCCGTATGGCGGAAATTCGTCCAGTCCTGCCCGATTCCGTCGATCAGAACCGCGTTGTGCGCCTTCGTCGTGTTCAGCCACCTCATGTGGTGTGCGGAACCGTACTGCCGCCCGAAGTAACCCGACGGGGTCAGCAGTGCCGTCCCGCCATGGAACAGCGCGAATCCGCCGTTGTCCGGATGACGGTGACTTCCGGGTCCGAACCGGCTTGCCCGCGCCATCAGATGCAAATCATCCGGCGACGTATGATCGCTGTGCAGGCTGACATAGCCGGAATCCGGGAAAACCTCCGCGTCCGCGATCGGCTCTGTACAGTTGTCGGACATCGGAAATCCCGGCAGGAATACGTCCAGCAGATGCAGCTTGAACAACTCCGGTGCGGCAAGACGGCGGTCATACGCCATCGCTTCCGGCAGTCCGGACACCTGCGCGTACACGCGGAACGGATTCTGCGCGAAGAACCCCGGCCATTCCGGTGAATCCGGCGTACACCAGTATCCGTCGCCGAACGGGTGAATCTCGTACTGCGGCAGCGCAAAATGGAGCAGATACCGCGCAAAGTTCCGGTAAAACGGGCGTTCGAGGTAGTTTTTCCCCGAGAACCGCGCCACCGCCGCGAAGAACGGCAGGTACCATTTGGTATAGCTGGTCGAATAGAACGTCCCTTCCGCCCAGCTTCCGTCCGCGCCGCCGAAATACGGGAACACGCCGTTGTAGATGTTCAATGCCTTCCCGAGCCATCTCCGCAGAATTTCTTCCGGCACAACGCCGCATCCCCACAGGGACAATGCCGCTTCCCCGAGATACGCGGGCAGACGACCGGCGTGGGACGACCCGGGATTGTGGCTGTAATTCAGCGACGACAGCCGTCGTTCACACTGTTCCGCATACATCGCCACGGTTTCGGCGGCATACCGGCGTTCCTTCGCGTTCAGCAGCGGGTACAGCAGATCGAACACCGCCGGAAGACACCGCGCCATGCTCAGCCCGACTTCGTCTCCCCATTGCCCGCAGAGCGAACAGGGGCCGTTCGGGTTCCAGTCGCAGAGATGCAGGAACAGCGTTTTCGCAAACTTCCCTGCCTGTTCATCGTCCAGCAGATGATATCCGAGCGCGCACGCGACGAGATTCCGGTCGCAGAAATCGCGGAACCGCCCGAAATATTCGCGGTACGGCAGGGCATCCGGATCGGTGTGGAAATGCGGACGTTCCGGCAGTCCATCAAGATACGCCTGCGCGATGTTCCGGCGGAGGGTCCCGATTTCCTCCGGATGCGCGTTCCGGATGGATGGAATTTCTTCTTTTGTAAAGAGATGCCGCGGACGGCAGTCCGGCAGACCTGCGAGAACCTCGTCCACAGTCGGACGCACAAACGGGATCGCCCGGTCGGTCACGGCAAACCGCTGTTTTCCGCGCTTCACGCCGGATTCCACGGCTTCCACGTCCCAGACATACTCCCCTTCCGGAAGAATCCTGTCCGGAACGGCGGTATTTCCGCAGACTTCGGCGGAATACACGACCGTTCCGGCGGCATCCATGACCGTACAGCGGTAGAGTATCGTATCATTTGTATCCGACGGAAGCGGGAGCCAGATCAGCGCAGGCGGATTTTCAGAGACACAGGCACCGTCCGCAGGAGATGGAAATACCTGTAAACCGGACGTGCGTTCCTGCGGGAATTGTTCGTTTGTCATAAGTCATCCTACCTCCCATTGTTCATTATTCATCATTCATTCTTCCCGAACCACACATATTCCCCGGTGTCCGGATCAATCCGCCCGACCTGCTTCGCGGGAATCCCCGCCATGATCGCGTAATCGGGCGTACTCTTCGTCACCACCGCCCCGGCACAGACGAGATTCGCCCGCCCGATCTTCACCCCGGCGGTCACGGTGACATTGCTCGCCAGCCACGAACCGTACCCGATCACGATGGAATTGTCGTAATCTTTCTCCGTCCGCGCGGAAAAATACCCGGTCGCGGGATCAAATTTGTGGTTACCGGCGGCAATGGAGCAGTGCGGGCCGATCAGAACGTGATCCTCCACGGTGACGTTGCCGTTGGCGTAGACGTATAAACCGAAGAAAATGTCGCTGCCGACCTGTTCGGGCGGAATGCGGAGGATCGCCCCGGGCGCGACGAGATTGCCGCGTCCGCCGATTCCGAGACAGTCGGCACGGCGGCGGTCGTCCTCGGCATTGTCGGACATGGAGGTCAGCCGGACGTACGCGGCGTATTCCTCATCGGTGAATTTCATACTGCGGATTTCGGTGGGTTCCATAGAGATACCTCGTTGTAGGATATGTTTGGTGATATTATACCATATCCCGTCGGTTTTGGCAATGCGGCTTGACAAATTGTTCGGAAAACGGTATAATTCGGGTAGAAAACGATCACCGTAGGGCGGGGGCTTGTCTCCCGCCGGAACGAACGGTTTGGATTCATTCACGGCGGGAGATAAACCCCCGCCCTACAGATATATCCGCAAAACTCATACTCGGAGGTACCCCATGATCTACGCATCCCAGCACGGCTTCCTGCCCGAAAACTCCCCCACGGAAAACCGCCTTGCCATGCAGACCCTTCTCGACCGCGGCGGCACCATCGTCGTCGACCGCCCCGGCATCTACGACATCGACGGTGCACTCGAAATCGGCTCGTACACCACCCTCGAATTCGAGAACGGCGCGGCGATCCGCAAAGTCCCCGTAAACGGCAAATTTGCCTACGCGATCGTCAACAAAGGCGCATTTACCAAAACATGGGATGAACATATCGTCATCCGCGGTATGAAAATCCTTGTCAGCAACGTCGCCGGAAACACCCCCGTCCCCGGACTGCGCGGTCAGATGGCGTTCCATTACGTCCGCGACCTGCTCCTCGACGACATCCGGATTCCCGACCTCGAACCCGCCCAGTTCGGCATCCACATCTGCACATTCGAGGACATTATCGTCCGCAACTGTATCATCACCGGCAAAAAGGACGGCGTGCATCTCGGGCGCGGCAAGCGGTTCACCATCTCAAACTGCGTATTCGACACCTTCGACGACGCAGTCGCGCTGAACGCGCACGACTACGACAGCTCCAACCCCGAACTCGGCTGGATCGAGGACGGCATCGTCGAAAAATGCTGGGACGTGAATCCGGAACACGCGGTCGGCTTCTTCTGCCGGATTCTGGCAGGCGCGTGGGTGGACTGGTACGAAGGAATGCAGGTGCAGAAATCCGACACAGTCGTCTCAAACGGACGGCTGTACCGCGTCTTCGCCAACCCCGACGGGACGGTCTACACGTCCGTAACCCGTCCGACATTTGAAAAAGGACGACAGGTTCTCGACGGCATCACCTGGCAGATGGTGCAGGAAGACGTGACCTACGAAGCGGGCGTACGCAACGTGACCTTCCGGGACATCTGGCTCCAGAAGCCGCGCACAGCGTTCTCGGTGCATTTCGACCATGACGTGTGGTCGCGGTCGTTCTATCCGGGCGCGAAAAATCCGCTTCAGGAGAACATCTGTTTCGAGAACGTACGGGTGCAGTACGACGATCCGAACTGTGCGTTCATCCACTCGGTAACGCCGATCGACTCGATGACGATGACGAACTGTTCCCTCCGCGGGAATGCGATCGTATTCCGGAATCCGGCGAATCTGGAGAACTCCGGCGACACCCGTCTGACGCTGAACGGATGTTCGGATGTATCGGGCGATCTGAAGAAGCTGATCCGGAACAACGTAGACGGAAAAGTGATTCATGTGAACATCGACGGGGAGAAATACGACTGCTGAACAACGGAAAAAATTTACGTGAGTTCGACGGTATTCCATATTAACAACCGAACCTGTAGGGAGCGGCGCCCTCGTCGCTCCATCGAACGATTTCGATAAACAAAATGTCTGTACATAAAAGTTCAAGTTTGAATTTTTTAAATTTTGTGCATTCAAATTGTTCAACGGAGCGACGAGGGCGCCGCTCCCTACGGGTGTATCTGTCCTTTTGGTTTATCCGTCAAACTCACGTTAAATTAAGAAATGGCTGAACCCCACGTCTGTCAACAAACATGAAGTTCAGCCATTGTTCATAGTGATTCGTCAATCATCAATCCAAAAGTTCATCCAGATACGCCAGCGCAAGAACATAAATCTTCGTCGCGGTGTAAATCTTTTCCATCATCACCACTTCGTCCTTGCCGTGGCATGCACCGTGACCTTCGGGGAGGAAATCGGACGGATTCTTCGCGGTCGGAAGTCCCGCGCCGAACGTGATCGCGTTCGGAACCACGCGGGAATAGGTGCCGCCGCCCATCGAATACGGCTGAGCCTCGCTGCCGGTGATGCCCTTGTAGAGCTCCTGCAAACCGGTCACGCGCGGGTCATCCTTCGGAATATAGAACGGCTTGGACGTGCTTCTGCGCGCCACGGTGAATCCGAGATTCGTCCATGCACCGGCGGTCAGGCGGCCGCAAAGGTCATCCGGATCGCAGGAAATCGGCACGCGGCTGTCGATGCTGAGCTGAAGCACACCGTCCTTCAGATGCGCCACGCCGTACACAAGCGTCAGTTCGCCGGACGCTTCGTCCCGGAACGCCACGCCTTCGCTTTCGCCGAACGGATCGGATGTCAGTTCGCACACACTTGCCATCGCCTTCGCGCACGAACCTTCAAGCAGACCGGACTGCGTGAGTGCGCGTGTGAGAAGCTGGATTGCGCTGATACCCGCTGCGGGGCCTGCCGCATGAGCCGCACGTCCGGTCGCGGTGACAACCGTACCCTTGTCGGATGCCGTCACGGTCAGCGCAGACGCAAGTTCTTCATCCAGTACCGCAAAGGCATTTTTTACCACATCAACCTCCACGGTCAGCGTGCATTCGGCGTGATCCGGCACAACATTGCGGACAGAACCCGCGTCAAACGCGATGAGATTGCCTTCGCAAGGGATTTCCAGTTCGCCGCCGATGGAACCCTTCTGGGCATAGTTGACCGGGAAACCGGAGTCGGGAACAAGCGACAGTTTCGGGAAGGTCACGCCTTTTTCGAGGAGCGCGGACATATCCTGCATCCCGGTTTCCTCGCTCATGCCGCACATCAGGCGGATACCGTGCTTGAGCGGCCAGCCGAATTCGCGGAGCATCCGCATTGCAAACAGACCGAGAACGGCGGGACCCTTGTTGTCATCCGTGCCGCGCCCGACGATGGCGTCATATTCGGGGAGATACATTGCGTCAAAGGGCGGATAAATCCAGCCGTCGCCGACGGGAACCACGTCGAGGTGCGCGATCATACCGATGGAATTGTCGGGATCGCCGAGGCAGACGGAACCGGCATAGCCGTCGTGGTCGATGGTATCAAAGCCGTAGAAACGGCCGCGTTCGAGGGCGTAATCGAGCACTTTCCGGCAGTCCGGCCCGAACGGTGCGCCGGGTTCGGCGAGGTCGGCGCGGCTGACGGAGGGAATGCGGACGAGTCCCTGAATCTCGGAGACGAATTCGTCCTTATGCTCCTCGACCCATTTGTCCGCCTGTGCGAGCAGTTTTGTGTATTTTTCTTCCATGATGGAGTTCCTTCTTTCTGTAAGAACCTGTTTTGTATCTTCAAATTGTATGTTTTTCCACCTCATCAGTCACCACAAGATTCGCTGCGCGAACTTGGGTGACAGCTTCCCCTCAAGGGGCAATGTCGTTAATTTAAGAGAAAAAGTAATCAAAGCAAGCGGGAATTGGGAGGAAAACGTAAAGATTTATGTTTGACAAGGCGCGGAAAAGAACGCCCGGGACGGCTCGGAACGACCGACGCAGTCAGAGTCTTCATAATATAGTTCAGTTTTCTGGTACGGCGGATATTGCTGTCTGTCAGTACCATCTCGATCACATGATCCTTGAGCGTTGCAATGGTAATGGCAACATTCTGCTTGTAGCAATAATGATTTCCCTTGCTGTTGTGTGCTTTGTCGATTTCTTCCCGATTGTCATAGATCATGATGGATGCCATATTCGCAAGAAACATCGACGCATAAAAATCCTGCCGTACCGCAATATCCGAACATCCAGAAAAGTTCTCAATATACAGCTTATCTTTCAAAGTCCGGTATTCGGTTTCGATTCCCCAGCGTAAATGATACAGATCATACAATTCTTCCGTAGAAAATTCTTCTTTCGGAAGATTGGTAATCAGTATTTCTTCCGTTTTCTGGAAATCTTCGGTGGTTTGGATGTGTACCAGCCGAAAATCTCCTTCGTACGGAATTTTGCGGAATTGATGATGTACCATGCAGTCGTTGGAAGAAATTTTCATACCCTTGCAGAATTCACTGGAACACCGCATCAGATAGAAGAAATTTCGGCTCTCCAGTTCCGCCAGAAGTTCTGCGGAAGGATACCCACGGTCGAACAGAAGGATTTCTTTATCTGTTCGCATACTTTTCAGTTTTTCCATGTGCAGAACAGCGAGTTCCCGTTCATTCCCCGTACACGGCTGAAGCTGTACATCCAGCAGAATTCCGTTCAGAACGTCATAGAGACAGGACCCCAGTGCCTGTGTCTGCGGATGACCGGATGTTTTCTGGACACCATATTTTTCTTTCAGTTCCGGAGTATTCGGCAGATTGTATTTGCTTCCATCGACGGCAGTTACACGATATCCTTTCAGGGTATCAAATTCCGCCTCTTGATAGAAGGCTCTGGCTACCATATCGAACAGTTCCAGAAACGCTTCCGGTTTGATTCTCTGACGCCCCTGGGAAAAAGCTGCTTTGGTATAGCTTTGATGATCCTTCAGGACTTCTTCGCAAAAACTGTTCAGTCCTGCCTGTAAACTGCGCGGAAGTTTTGTCAGAATCAAAACGATATACTGAACAAAACTGATTTTTCCCTTTCTGCTGAAGTTTTCTTTCTTCACTTTGGCTTTTTCCTTATACGCTTCGCTGTGGACTTTTTCATATACCATTTCCGTAATTTTTACAAGTATTTTCATCATCGGGAACCTTTTTTCCTTTATTTTCCCATATGGTTTTCTTACTTGTCAATTGTTTTTCTCTTAATTTAACGACATTGCCTCAAGGGGAAGCCAAAAATCGAGCTTCATTTTGTCGGCTGACGGATGAATTTGCACTCTCCAAGCCTTCCCCTCGAGGGGAAGGTGGCACGAAGTGACGGATGAGGTGTCACCTTTCGATACAAAACACGTCCTAATGTTTTCTAAAGTATACCACGCCTCCACCCACGTGTCAAGCGGATTTTTTGCATAGTTTCCACAAAACCCTTGCAAAAACCCCCTCCGTTGTGCTATGATGAATACAGAAAAAATCTATTCTTACAAAGGAGATTCCCTATGGATACCATTCGCGTAAACGCCGACTTTTCCAAGATCACCGGCAGCATCAAGCCCATGCACAGCGTCAACAACGGCCCCGCGTCCATCCGCGGCAACGGCAACGACGGCTATTTCCGTGACGCGGCGATCCCGTTCGCGCGCAACCACGACGCCAATTTCGCTCCGTCCTACGGCGCACCGCATACCGTGGACATCATCGCCATCTTCCCGGACTTCGACGCGGACGAAAACGATCCCGCCTCCTACGATTTCCACCTGACCGACGAGTACAACGAACGCATCATGGCCGCCGGAACGAAGGTGTTCTACCGTCTCGGGAACAAAATCGAGCACGAATCCAAGCGGTACGGCGCGATTCCGCCGAAAGACCCGCACAAGTGGGCGCGCATCTGCGAACACATCATCCGCCACATGAACGAAGGATGGGCGGACGGTCATCACTACGGCATCGAATACTGGGAAATCTGGAACGAACCCGATCTTCACCCGCAGTGCTGGGACGGTCCCGATGACAAATTCTTCGAACTCTTCGAAATCGCGGCGCGTCACCTCAAGGCGTGCTTCCCGAACCTGAAAATCGGCGGCCCCGCGATCACCGGCGTGGGAAACAAACGGTTCGTGATCCCCTTCTTCGACTACATCACCCGCGACAAGTCCAACCCCGTTCCGCTGGATTTCTTCTCCTTCCACTGCTATGCAAAAACGCCGCTCGACATCCGCTGGAACGCCGTCGAAGCCAGACGCATCCTCGACGAATACGGCTACACGGACACCGAAACCATCCTGAATGAATGGAACTACGTCAAGGGATGGCAGCCCGCGGATGTTATGCTCTACTCTTATCGTGTAATCCCCTCTCTCAAAGGCTCGTCGTTTGTGGCAGGCTCCATGCTTGCATGTCAGCACTCGCCGCTCGACCATCTGATGTACTACGACGCGCGGATCAACACGGGCTGGAACGGTCTGTTCGACGCGCTTTCGCAGACCCCGCTGAAGCCGTACTACGCGATCTGGGGATTCGGGAAGCTGTACAAGCTGAAGAACGAAGTCACCTGCGTTTCCGACTGCGATGATGTCTATACGGCGGCCGCGGTCAGCGACGACGGGAAGGAAGCGGCGATTCTGCTGACGTACTACAAGGATCACGAAAGCATCGACGGCACCCGCTGCGAGGACGAAGCGAAGCGCGTCCGGATCGACTGGTCGGGGTTTGCGGCGGACACGGGCGTTACGGCGGAATACCGCTTCATCGACGGTTCGGACGATACCGGCGTTCGTGTGGAGGAAGTCTTCTTCGGCGACCGTGGGGCGCACATCTTTGATCTGCCGCTGTACACGACGATTCTGGTGACGCTGAAAAAGTGATGGATAACACAAAAAGACTGTAGGGCATTCTACAGTCTTTTTTCGCGGTGCATTTCAAGGATTATAAATGGGCAAATCCGAAAAACAGACAGAATTCTTTCGTTTTCGGCTTCACTTTGTCATTCCGAGGACTTATCTCTATAAACTACAGCTTCCGTTCTTGTCCGAGGAATCTGCTCGCTCCCCTACTCAGCCGTAGTAGTTGTCCGTGGTATTCCTGCCTATTCAGCTTCAGAGGTTCAACTTTGTCTTATCGTACAATCTGCTATTCCTTTATTTGTGCAAATTGTTCGTTAGGAGCGTTCGTAAACCTCTGAAGTCGAAATTTTATGATAACCACGGACATTCCGGACGGCGTACACAGTGGCGTGCAAAGATTCCTCAGGCAGGACGTGCAGTCTTCGATTTTTTGAAAGCATCGCCTTCGGAATGACAGCGTTTGGGTGCGAGGGAAATGTTCGGCTTATCGTTCGGAAGATTTTAAATTTGCTCGTTTGTTGTCAAGGATATACTGCATATTTTTCAGAATATACATCTGTGCATACGAATTGTATAAAAGCGCGGTATATTCTCCACCCGCCCCCATTCTTGTCTCCGTGCTGATTCCAAAGCGATATCCGTTTTCCGTCGGAAGTTTGCTTGTTTTTCCATCCGGGCGCGCAACAACATACAGCAGTTCCTCGGATACCAGCCACGCGGTGATCGTGGTGGGGCTGAGCTTCCGCATCCGCCTCGTGTCAACCAAAGCGTTGACGCGGCTGACAAATTCACTGATCTGAATCGGATGATCCGCCATCGGATAACCTGCAAGCTGTTCGTTGGAAACCGCAAAAGGAATTTTATGTTCCGGAAATTCTGTTCCGCCGTTTTCAATCACCTGTCCCAGTACCTCGCTGACATAATGCAGGCACCGCGTAATGCGGACATTGTTCACGATGTCCTCTTCCGGCAGCATTGTATCGTCCAGAGGATTGATCCCGTTCGCCAGCTTGTCCAGATACATTCTTGCACGCTGCATTTTTTCCAGTTCTGTCATGAGTACCTCCTTGCGTTCTTCTTAGACCTGTCCGATAACCGAACGATCCCCTGTAGGGACACGGCGTGCCGTGTCCGTCTATAAATTCCGGTAAACAATCTTTTGTCAAAAAATGTTTGTTTTCAATGAAAATCCGATAAAATTTCGTTTTTTCCAATTTGTTTAGCGGACACGGCACGCCGTGTCCCTACGAAAACGAATAAAGTTATCGAACACATCTATTCTTATATAAATCCAGTATAACACACTTCCCTTCATTTTACAAGAAATTTTTCCGGTTATTTTTACGGATGTTAATTTTTTCATCTTCCCGTATGTTCCACCCGGAACAGGGCAACAATATCACCAGAAAATTTGTTAATCTTTTCATTGATTTCTTTCACAAAAATCCGTTTGCAGGGTTGATTTCGCAGGGGAAATATGGTAGAATAAAAACAACAATAAAAGTTTGTGTATACTTAGAACTATAAACATTTTATCATTTTATCTTCACTGTGAAGAAAGGAAGTCCCACTATGGCGAATTATGTACTGAGCTGCTGTTCCACGGCAGACCTTTCTCATGAACACTTCACGTCCCGCGATATCGCGTACGTCTGCTTCCACTATACCATGGACGGCGTGGAACGTCCCGATGACCTCGGCCGTTCGATGTCCTTCGACGATTTCTATGCGGCAATGGTCGCCGGTGCCGATACCAAGACCTCTCAGGTCAGCGCGGGCGAATATATGGATCATTTTGAAAAATTCCTGAAAGAAGGCAAGGATATCCTTCATCTGACGCTCTCTTCCGGGATTTCCGGCTCCCATACGTCCGCCAAGATGGCGGCGCAGATGCTCTCCGAAAAGTATCCCGACCGCAAAATCATTGTCGTGGACTCCCTCGCGGCTTCCTCCGGCTTCGGCCTCCTCATGGATAAGCTCGCCGACCTCCGCGACGAAGGCATGGGCATCGACGAACTCGCCAAGTGGGCGGAAGACAACCGCCTGAACCTCCACCACTGGTTCTTCTCTTCCGACCTCACCTTCTACATCAAGGGCGGCCGCGTCTCCAAAACAGCCGGTGCGATCGGCGGTCTCCTCGGTATCTGCCCCCTCCTCAATATGGATAACCTCGGGCGTCTCATTCCCCGTGAAAAAATCCGTCCGAAGAAGCGCGTCATCAACCGTATCGCCGAAATGATGAAGCTCCACGCAAATGACCTCACCAACTACAGCGGCAAGTGCTACATCAGCCACTCCGCCTGCTTCGAGGATGCCCGCGCGGTTGCCGATCTCGTCGAAGCTGCCTTCCCGAACCTCAACGGCAAGGTCGTAATCAATAACATCGGTACCACCATCGGCAGCCATACCGGTCCCGGTACCGTCGCGCTCTTCTTCTGGGGCGACACGCGAATCGACTGATGGAGATGACAAAGGACATTATGAAGGATATGGAAACAAACAAGAACGAACCTGTGCTCGAAGCCGCGGAAACCGGCTCGGCTAAACTTCTGGATGGTGAACTGTTCGCCAGCATGGTTCGCGGCGGCGCGGCTCAGCTCCGTTCCAACGCGACCGTTGTAAATAACCTCAACGTTTTCCCGGTTCCGGACGGCGATACCGGCGACAATATGAGCATGACCATCGAAGGCGGTGTTGCCGCTCTCGAAGGAATGCACACCGACAATCTCGCGGACGTCACCCAGAAGCTCTCCCAGGGGATGCTCCTCGGCGCACGCGGCAACTCCGGCGTTATCCTCTCCCAGTTCTTCGCCGGCATGACCAAAGGCTTTGCGAAGCACGAACGCGCCAATGCACAGGTCGTCGGCATGGCAATGCAGGAAGGCGTCAAGCAGGCGTATGCTTCCGTCATCACTCCCACCGAAGGGACGATCCTCACCGTTGCGCGCGAAGCGGTCGAATATGCCGTTTCCCGTCTCACGGAATCCAGCACCATCGTCAGCCTGTTCTCCGACCTCATCAAGGAAATGTACAACTCCCTCCAGCGCACCCCCGATCTTCTCGCCGCTCTCAAGGAAGCCGGCGTGATCGACAGCGGCGGTGCCGGACTGTTCTACATCATGCAGGGGTTCTATAAAATCCTCATCGGCGAGGAAATCGAAGAAACCGGCGCAATCGCTCCCGCACCGGCTCCTGCTGTCGATTTCTCCGCGTTCGGTCCCGACAGCGTCATGACCTACGGCTACTGCACCGAACTTCTTCTCCAGCTCCAGAATTCCAAGGTCGATGTCAACGCGTTTGACGAAAAGGTCATTGTTGACTTCCTCCAGACCATCGGCGATTCCATCGTTGCCTTCAAGACGGGCACCATCGTCAAGCTCCACGTTCACACGATGACCCCCGAAAAGGTTCTCGCATTCTGCCGTCAGTTCGGCGAATTCCTGACCATGAAGATCGAAAACATGAGCGTTCAGCACAGCAGCACCACCATCGAGGAATCCAAATCCGAACCGGCAGCCGACCGTCCCCTCAAGGATCACGGTTCCGTAGCGGTTGCGTCCGGCGACGGCATCGAGGAACTGTTCCTCCAGCTCGGCGTGAACGAAGTGGTTCCCGGCGGTCAGACGAACAACCCGTCCGCGCAGGATTTCCTCGACGCGTTCGAAAAGGTTCACGCGAAGAACATCTACGTCTTCCCGAACAACGGCAACATCATCATGGCGGCGAAGCAGGCGGCTCAGCTCTACGATAAGGGCACGGTTCACGTCATCGAAAGCAAGGACCTCGGACAGGGCTACGCGGCCATCTCCGCGCTGAACTACGAATCCGACGATCCGGAACAGATCGCGGCGATGCTGACCGAAGCGATGGGCATGGTCACGACGGGATATATCTCGACGTCGATCCGCAATGCCGACCTCGGCGGCGTTCACATCGAATGCGGCGACTACATCGGCTTTGTCGGCAAAGAAATGATGGTTTCCTGCAAGAACAAGGTGGAAGCGGCGAAGGAACTGCTCGAAAAAATGGGCGCAGCGGACAGCTACATCATCACGGCGTTCGCGGGACATGAAGCAGAGGAAGCGGAAATCGCGGAACTCGAAGCATGGATCGGCGAAACCTACCCCGACGTGGAATTCTACACGACAAACGGCGGACAGGATGTGTATCCGTTCATCTTTGTAGTGGAATAATATAAGGAAATAAATCGGCTCCGGGTCAACTTGATCCGGAGCTTTTTGTATTTGTTTATACTATATTTTAACCAACAAATGGTCGTTCCGTAGGGCGGGGGTTTATCTCCCGCCGTTACAAACGGTTTGGATTTCTTTACGGCAGGAGACAAGCCCCCGCCCTACGCTTCAAAACTCGCCGCTGCGGTGAGTTCCCGACGGGTTCCCATCAATAACGCGGTTATTGACCGTACCCGTCCGGTATGGTATAATGAATCCATCCGAAGAAAGGAGCAACATCATGGAAAATATAGGAAAACGCATCCGCGAACTGCGGAAGAAAAACGACCTCACGCAGGAAAAACTGGCGAACTATCTGAACGTGTCGTTCCAGACGGTGTCCAAATGGGAAAACGGCGTCAATGCGCCCGACCTCTCCTTCATCGTTCCGCTGGCGAAGGTGCTGCACACCACGACGGACATCCTTCTCGGCAATGCCGCACTCCCGGAGGAAGCCGACAAACTCCGCGAAAAGCTCGAAGACGCATGGAAAGCCGAACGGTATGGGTTCCAGCGCGGGCGTGAAATGATCGCCGCCGCAGAAGCACTGGTCAATGCGTTCCCGGACAATATGGTCTACCGGTGCCGGATGGGCTACGCTCTGCGGCTCCGGGCATTCGAACTCCAAAGAAACAATTTTGAACTCGGCAGAAACGATTCGGATGATTGGAAGGAACTGCTGGAACAGGCACTCGGACACTACAAATTGGTGATCGAAGACTGCAAAGAGGAATACTGGCACGAAGAAGCACTGGAAAACACAGCCACCACCCTCTGTATGCTGAACCGTCGGGGTGAGGCACTGGGGTATGCGAAGCAGCTGAAATCCAAACATCGTCAGGAAAAGGTCATGCGGATGTGCCTGACAGGAGAGGAACGTGTCCGGCATATTCAGGAGATGCGGCACAACGCCATGCTGAAATTTCTGAATGAACTGGATAATCTCACGGACACACACCTCTGGGCAGCGGAACTCATCATTGACATCATCCAGAAAGTGATTTCGGATGGGAACTATCTGTTCTATCACAACTATCTGCATTTCGCCTATTTCAATTGTGCCAAGCATCACGCAAAAGCCGGACGGTACGACGAAGCCGCAGAGTCCCTTCAGAAAGCATGGTTCCACATTCAGAAGCACGCGGAATTTCAGGCGGTTCCGGGGGACTATCTGTTCACCGCGCCGGAGATGGATCGTGTGACCGCAAGATGCTTCCCGAACACAATCAATTACCGGAAACTATTCATCCGCAATGTGGAGGAGCAGGAAGAACTTTTCGTACCTCTGCGGGAACGCGAGGATTTCCGTAAACTGGAAGAAGAATTCCGTCAGGTTCCGGACGATCCGCAAGAGGAAGAATAAAATTCCGCCGGAGCGGCTGTTTTTGCAGTCACTCCGGCGGTGTTCGTTTATCCGTTCAATACCGCAAACGTCGTCGGCATTTCCAGCGGATGCCATGCGGTTGTCAGAATCCCTCTCCCGATCAGGATGCCCGCAGGCGCACAGACCGCGTTCACGAACTTATCCATCACGGCAATGGCGGCAGCCTGACTCTGCAGGTGCTTCGGCGTATGCGCGGTGAGGATTTTCACGGCGGTCTGATCCATTTCGCGGAGGATGTCCGACAGTTCGGCAGTGACAAATCCGTTCACGCGCTCCGTGATCATCTGATACTGCTCCGCTGTATAGACCGGCACAGCGGCACGGTAAGTATCCCCATCCTTGATGACATACCCCATCCGGATCATCTCCGCGACCGCTTCCAGATCGTATTCGCTGAACGCGGTTTCGTTCCGGCAGATGTCGCAGAAAATGTTGATGTACCGTTCGTTGCCGTAGAAGTCGTGGTGATCGCCTTTGCCACCTTTCAGGTAGTCGAAGAAGTACAGGCTGTCTCCGCGCTTGCTTCCCATGCCGCTGAAATTGAAGCAATGCCTGTCACTGAGCTTTTCCATGCACCAGAGATACGCCTGTTCGCCCCATCCAGTGACGGGAACAACGTCCGAAGCATCGTGTCCAAGGAACGTGACTGCCCGGAACAGGAGGACGGCGAGCTGCCAGCGAAGCGTATTTTCCGAAAAATCATGCCCGATGAAGCCGAGATTCCGGTATTCCTCCATCGTATCGCGGAGGAAGCCTTCCATTTTATCGGCAATCTGTTCGTGATACTTCACCGCCGCGCGTTCCATTTCGTCTGTGCAGTCGGCGGTCACGACAAGGACGTTCGCCTTGTAATGCGTTCCGTCTTTGATGAGAATCTGTTTGTCCTCCATCTCCCGGATGTCGTCGTCGAGGTACGGAAGCGGGATGCCGGTTTCCAGACTGATCTGCTGGAGCGTGAGCGCATCGTTGTGGCACGCGCTGAGGATGTTCTGGCGGATTTTGGACTGCATGAAGTCCCAGAACTGATTGGGTCCTTCCCCGCTGTACATGGGGATGAGGGTTTTGGGGTTATAGCTGAGTTCACCGAGGGTTCGTTCCATATTCATACCTTCTTTCAGTAGTTTTCGTGATTTGAACAGCAGATATTTGACCATGCTTTCGGAAAGGACGAGTTCCGATGCGATGTCAGCACAGGAATGTCCTTTGATGTAATAGAGGATCGTCGCCTTCCGGTATTTTTCGGACAGCAGGGACAGCTCCCGCCGGAGAAGCGCGATGTCGTCGGGTTCGTCCTCCGGAAAATCGTCGTCTGCGGCGAGGTCGTCCGTCAGTTCGGAGGTACCGCTGCGGAGTTTTTTCCGGTACCACTGCTTATAGACGTTCCCCGCGACTGCCCACATGAAGCCGTAGAACGCCTTGTCGTCGCGGATATTTCCGGCGGACTTCACAAGTTCGCACAGGATATCCTGTGACAAGTCCTCGGCATCCTCGCGCGTGGGCGTTTTCGCTCGGCAGTAGGAGAAGATCGTTCTTGAAGCATCGGCGATTTTCTCCCGGAGTTCAGCGTCGTTCATCGGTTTCACCTCCCGATTTGGTATTTCAGATGCATCTGCCTGTATAGTGAAAGAATTTGAATTTGGTTAACGTTTTTCTGAAAAATTATAGCATAAATTTTTGAAAAAAGCAAAAACAGCCGCCGGAACGACTGTTTTATTGCGATGTGTTCGATCATTCTATTTGCAACAACCCAAATAAACAATCCGTAGGGCGGGGGTTTATCTCCCGCCGTTACAAACGGTTTGGATTTCTTCACGGCGGGAGACAAGCCCCCGCCCTACAATATCAAAACAACTCCCCTTTATCCCTCGATATATCCTGCCAGTTCCTCATAAATCGCCCGTGTCGCTTCATCATCCGCGCCGTTCAGCACAAGCACCCGTCCGGCGGAGGTCAGCACCACGCACGCCTTCTGCCGGGTGTAGGTGTACCGGGTATAATCCCCGAATTCCTCATTCCGGAAATTGCCGAGTGCCAGACGCGGACTTCCGTATCCGCCGACACGGCTGCCGTCCACGCCGTCCTCGCGGTATTCAACGGAATCAATCGCGGCATAATCGACCGTGAGATCGTCCCAGTAGGTCGCTTCGATGGTGAAAGACGTTTCGCCGTACTGTACATCCACATTGCCGGTGAACATCAGCCATGCACAGCCGAGCAGGAGAAACACGGTGATGACAAGGCTCACGCGGGTCGCATTTTTGCTGAATATCCCTACCGGATTGGTCGTTTCCTCAATCAGCGCGTCATTCGTGCGGGTCAGCGTCCGGTGGAGGTAGTAGGAATAGCCTATCGGGACAAAAGCGAGAACCAGAAGCGCGGTCAGCCAGACCCACGCGGCAATCTTCATCGGAAGGAATACCGTGAACAGGAGCAGGATTCCGCCGGCGACCCACAGCTTCCCTGCCATCCGGTGCGTCCGGTTCCAGTTTTCCTCACTGGTCAGCGTCCATGAAATCTTGATGCCGAGCGTGGGGTTCTGACGGATTTTCGGCATATAGTTGCCGATCACAATGAACATCAGACCGATCAGAAGGCTGATGAACACCTCCGGACGGAAATCCCAGCCGAGCGCGAACGCATAAAGAAACGCATTGGCGAACAGCGAAACACCCGGAATGATCCAGAAAACGATCCGGTACGCCTTGCGGTTCTGTTCGTAATTCTTTGTGAGACGGGAATCGAGGAAGAGCATGAGCCAGTGTACGGCAAGCTGAATGAGCGGCAGTCCGAACACGGCGAACGCCTTACCGCTCCATCCGTCCGCATGACCGTCCGCACCCCAGTGGGTCGTCATTGTTGCGGGAAGACGGTTCCACAGAATCAGTCCGACCAGAATCGGCAGAAGAAGGACGATCGATGAGAGAATGATGTGCTTCCTGTAATACTTAATCATGGCTGGTTTCTCCTTTCAGTTCGCTGATCCACAGCAGGATTTCTTCGAGGACGGAGGCGTTGAGTTCGTAATAGATGTACTTTCCTTCCCGCGTGTCGCGGATGAGGTCGGCTTCCTTGAGGACGGACAGGTGGCGCGAGATCGACGCGGCGGTCACGTCAAAGTGATCCGTGATATCCCCGGCGGACATCCGTCCGTTTTTCAGGAGATTCAGTATCTCCCGGCGGATCGGGTCGGCGAGGGCACGGAGAGTCTGCTGAAGTCCCATGTCAGTGTTCTCCTTTCTTCCATATAATATAAGCGGCAGTCAGTGCGGGAACCATGCTGATCAGACCGATCGGGTGCGGCCCGAGAATCATCTGATCCGCATAGACGGGATCGAGAATCATCGTTTCCAGTGCGAAGCCGTTGACCGCGCCGTGTGCCAGTGCCGGAATCCAGATGCAGTTCGTTTTTTCGTACAGGGCATCAATCAGCGTTCCTGCGGCGACAGTGAACAGGCAGAACATTGCCATTCCGAGAAGCGGTGCGCCGAAGTATTCCTTCCCGTATTCATATCCGGCGAGAATCATGACCGGCCAGTGCCATGCGCCCCAGATCACGCCGCCGAGAATCCGTCCGGTACGTCTGCCGAATCGGTCGTTCAGCATGGGCTGCATCGCACCGCGCCAGCCGACTTCTTCACCGAGCGCGACAAACATATTGATAAGCGGCGCGTAGGTGAGCGAAGTTACGAGTGTAATCACCAGATACATCGGGACGGTGACTCCCTGCGCGGTCATTTCCGCCACGGCTTCGGCTCCGGCGATACTTTCGAGATATTTTCCCATGAAATCAAGGCGATCCGGAAAAATCACGAAATACAATGTGCCGCCGAGGATGTGAAAGACCGCGGGGC
>SVQN01000056.1 GCA_015065295.1 Oscillospiraceae bacterium | reverse complement strand
GCACCCAAGAAAATCCCCCTCAAACAAAAAATCTGCAAGAACGAGATGGCTGCCGCAGTCTAAAAAGGTTTTGGAAGGGGTTTGGGGGAACCTTTTCCTCAAAAAGGTTCCCCCAAGAATCCCCCCACACCCCACCGCTGTAGAAGGAGAACCAATGAAGAAACGGAAGAGATTTGTAGAGAACGCCCTGCTGCTGTCGGGGGTCAATATTGCGATGCGCGGGGTCGCGGTCAGCTTCAATGCGTACATAAACCGGAAGACGGGCGCGGAGGCCATGGGACTGTTTACGCTCGTTATGAGCGTGTACGGGTTTGCGGTCACGGTGGCATTGTCGTGCGTGAATCTGGCAGCCGTGCGGCTGACGTCCGAACGGTGCGCCGCATTGGAGGATGCCGGGGCTGACCGGAAGTCGTGGAAAGCGGCGATGCGGAGCGTCGTGAAGGCCGTCTGCGGGTATAGCCTGCTGTTCGGGCTTTCCACCGGCATCCTGCTGTTCCTGACGGCAGAACCGGCGGCGGAATACCTCCTCGGCGATTTGCGGACGGTGCACTCCCTCCGTGTGCTGGCTGTCAGCCTGCCCGCCATTTCGCTGTCGTCTGCGCTGTCCGGTTACTTCACCGGCCTGCGGAAGATTACCAAAAATGCCGCCGCCGCTGTCAGTGAACAGATGATTAAAATTGTCGTTACTTCCACCGCGCTTGCCCTCATCCTTCCCGGGAACGTCGAATCCGCGTGCCTTGCCGTGGTCGGCGGATCGGCGATCGCGGAGGCGTGGTCGCTCGTCCTGAACGGCATCCTTTACCTCACCGATTCCCATCGTCCGTCCGGCCTTTCCTGTGGAAAAACCAGCACTCGCATAACTACCACGTTCCGCGATGCCGCCGCCATTTCGCTCCCCTCCGCTGTCGGCGCGTACGCCCGTCAGGGATTGACCACCCTCGAGCATCTCGCCATCCCGAACGGCCTGCGGAAAAGCGGACTCACACAGGAGAATGCACTCTCCGTGTACGGCCTGCTTCAGGGGATCGCCTTTCCGCTGGTCATGTTTCCGTATGCCGTGATCGGGTCGTTCACTTCGCTTCTCATTCCCGAAATGGCAGAACGCAAGGAACGCGGCAGCCGGGAGGGAATTTCCGATCTCACCCGGCAGGTCTACCGCGCATCCGCCCTGTTCTCCGTCGGCGCGTGCGGGATTTTCGTCAATTTTGCGGGCGAACTCGGGACAATGGTCTACGATTCCACCGAAGCGGCGGTGTATACGCTCCTGCTCGGCCTGCTCGTCCCGTTTATGTATCTCGATACCGCCGTGGATTCCCTCCTGAAAGGGATGGGCGAACAGGTCTATACGATGAAGGTCAATATCGCGGACGCGGCATCGGGACTGGTGCTGGTCTGCCTTCTCACGCCGAAACTGGGGATTTACGGGTACCTGCTCACGATATGGCTGTGCGAACTCGGCAATCTCCGCGCGAGCATCCGCCGTCTCGGGCAGCTTACCGGGGAAGGGATTTCCTCCGCCCTGCGGTATCACGCGGCTCCGCTGATTCTCTGCGGAATTCTGACGGCGGTGCGGTGGATGTTCATGCGCTGTATGCCGCCGATGGCCGCCCTGCTGATTTTTGCGGCGATGTATGTCCTGTGCGTGTATATTTTCTGCATTGGGAAAGATTCTGCGAAAACGTCGAGCGTCCGAAACTCAAAAACTCATGCCGCAGATTTTTTATGAGATCAATCTGCGGCATGGATAGATTCGGAGAAAACTCGAACACGTTATATCAGTGTGTCCAGTGATTTTTCAGAGGGAATTATACCATCAGTGTATGCAGCCGTAATATCTCCTGCGGTAAGAAGAGAGAAGATTTTCGTTCCATACCGTTCCTCGATCCAGTGTTTTCTTGGAGAGGGAGATACATCCGCGATTACGACAATACTGACAATTTGGATTTCTGCATAGTTCAGAAGTCTTTCTATGCGTTCGGAGAGATTCTTCCCAGAACAGATCAGGTCATCCACAATTACCACACGATTTCCATTTTGCGGTGTACAGCCGCAGAAATAACGACCACGGGAATCCGGAACCATGCGGTCATATCCATATTGAACTGTTGTACCATAGTTTTCAAACAGTGCAAACGCTGCCGCTGCGGAGAACGCAATCCCGTGATATGCAATACCGAAGATTATATCCGGATTGAGATGATTATCACGGATACAATCGGCGAAACAGCGTCCGATTTTTGAGATTTGTGCGTTGGTAGTAAAGCGTTCCGTGTCAAGCCGGAAGTTTTTGGGGGTTCCGTCGGGAAAGACAAGGCCACCGTTTGCATACATTAGACGGATCAGATTTTCCTTTTCGGTGTAACCGCCGCGTCGGTATCCGAGGAGTTCGTCAATTGATACACCGAAGTAATCTGCCAAAGCAGGGAGTAATGCAATATCCGGCATTGCCGTCCCGCATTCCCATTTACTGACCGCCTGTGCGGAAATATGCAGATATTCCGCAGTTTGCTCCTGTGTAACTGCCTTATTTTGTCTCAGACGTTTGATATTTCTGCCGATTTCATTCATTTGGTAATCTCCTTATAGGATGGAATTGACACAGGCCTGATGTCTGATTGTATTATACTGCCGGAAGTTTCCAATGTCAATCGGCGTGAATTCGAGTTTTTTACAACTATTCGTTGGTAAGAAGCACATCCAGCTTCTCCCAGTTTTCCGTCAGCCACAGGACTTCCTCCCGGAACCGTGCGATCTTCGGCGTGCATTCTCCCGAAAATTCCGGACGGATCCACCACAGCGTTTCGATGCACCACGTCAGCCGGAGCGCATCCGCAAGATCACCGGACGATAACGGAAAATGCGCCGCCGAATATCCTTCCGCGAACGCACGGACGTTGTCCCGCCGCAGAACACCGCCGTTCCACGCCAGCGACATCAGCGCGCGTCCGATGTCGTGTCCGAGAAAGCTGTAGCAGCTCCGGTCAAAATCAAGGACGGCGGATACGCGGTCCGCGTGAAACAGCAGATTATCCGGTGAAAAATCCTCATGGGCGATCCCTTTCGGCAGACGTTCCAGCCATTCCGATGACAGGGCGGACGCAATTTCCGTGAATCGCTGATCCGATGGGATTGTCCGGCAGTACACGCGGAGGTCGTCAAGCATCTTCGTACAGTCGATGGGATATCCTTTGACGCCGTCTGCCGGAAGGGTACTGAAACAGTGGTGCAGACAACCGAGCGTGTACCCGAGATCGTGCATCTGTTCATCCGTGACGGTCTGCGGCGTTTCCATGTGCCCTTCGCAGAAGGTCATGACCATGTAGACCGTCCCGTCGTCCAGATAACGCAGAGGCTGACCGTCCGCTGTCAGAAGAACGGTCGGGCAGGGAATCCCGGATTCTCCGGCAAACCGCTGACGGACAAGCGCATCTGCAATATACCCGAGCTGACGGTCGCCGAACCGGTCACGGCTGAACTGCTTGACGAGAAACGTTCCGCCGTCGGTTACGGATTTCCATTTTTTGTTCAGCCATCCGCCGTCCACCGGTTCGGCAGTGAGGACATTTATACCGTAGGCGATAGAGAGATCGTTTTGGATTATGGTATCCATGAGCCATTTCCTCCATGAATTTGCAGAATTTACAGAAAAGAAAAACACCACCTGTTTTTCTTTCAGGTGGTGGCTGATCCGTAGGAGAATCGAACTCCTGTTTACGCCGTGAGAGGGCGTCGTCTTAGCCGCTTGACCAACGGACCGTTCTGCGGGAATTATTATAGCACAGACTTTGCCGGAATGCAAGAGTTTTTCTAAAAAAATCGTTCGGGAATCTTTCCGTCAGCGGAGAAAAAATAAGAGTGAATAGCTATTCACTATTCACTCTTAGCTCTTAGCTTCGTTCAGTGCTTACGCGTCTGCAACGAGTTCCTGCATCTTGCGTGCCCAGTCAACGATTGCCTGACGTTCTTCGAGAGAGATCTTCTTGCCGCTGAAGAGACCGCACTTCTTGAGGTAGTATGCTTCTTCAAGAACGTTGGTGCCGGCCTGCTTGAGGATGTTGCGGAGAACAGCTTCGCCGCTGCTCTTTTCGGGACCGTCGATGATGAGGGCAACATTCTGTGCACGGTTCGGGTAAAGTTCGCTGCAGAAACGTCTTACTGCGTCGTTGGGTTCGCCGTTCATGGAAACAACGATGAGAACAAGGCGTTCCTTGTCTGCCGGATATGCCGGGGGAATATCGTTTACAAGGCATCCGCATGCCTGACCGATTGCTTCTGCGTAGGTAATAACCTTACCCTTTTTGGAAGAGTACATAACTCTCATCTTCATAGCCATAATAATAAGCCTCCGTCATGAATGGAAATATATAGAGAAACTGCATTGTTTATTATTATAGCATATCCCGTGGGAACTTTAATAGTCCCGCGGGACATTTTTTGTAATTTTGTAGGATTGAACAAAAAAGTCCGGATAACTTGGTGGAAAACAACGGGATATTCTGCACTTTACCGTACTACTTCCGCGCCGAACGGCATCAGGGCGAGCTTTGCCAGCTTGAAGTGCTGGAGTCCGAAGGGGATGCCGACAATGGTGATGCAGAAAATCAAACCGATGCCCAGATGCTCGATCGCCAGCGGCACGCCGGAGAGAACGATCCACAGGATATTCACGATCAGCGAAACCGCGCCGGAACTCCACACGACTTCCTTCCCGAACGGACAGCAGGACAGTTTCGCAAACTTGAAGCACTGCACGCCGACCGGAATGCCGACGATGGTCACGCACCACAGCAGTCCGCAGACAAGCCACGACAGTCCGCTGAGAAATCCGCCGAGAATAAACCATATAAGATTGCCGAGAACACTCAATTTTTCTTCCTCCGTGATCTTGGGATGGCTTCATTATACCATAATTTTTCCGTTTGTGCGGGATTTTTCCGGATTTTCATGAAATTCTAATCGGACAACCCCCGGGATTAAATTTTCATGAAATTTTTCCGGATCCTATTGACAAACGCTGTCTACTGTGGTAGACTACAGACAAGCAGACTACCGGAGTAGACAAAAAGGAGGAGAAACAAATGAGCATTCCGAAAATTCACGAAGGGGAATACCGTTTCTGCCTGATTCTGTGGGAGCATGAGCCGGTTTCGACCGCAGAACTTGCCAGACTGTGCGCCGACCAGATCGGATGGAAGCGGACAACCACCTATACCATCATCAAACGTCTGGGGGAACGGGGTGTTCTGAAAAATGACAACGGCGTTGTTACTTCGTTGGTTTCCAGAGAGGAGGCGCAGTCCTATGAAATCGGGGAGATGATGGAAAAAAAGTTTCAGGGTTCTCTCCCTGCGTTCTTCGCGGCATTTACCAGACAGCAGAACCTGACCGATGACGAACTGGATGAACTCGAGAAAATGATCGCGGAAGCTCGTTCCAAAGGAGGACGTAAATGACAGAATTGTTCCTGAAAGTTGTCAACATGAGTATCACGGCAGGTATTCTTGCCGTCGTCGTGATGCTTCTGCGGCTGATCCTGAAAAAAGCTCCCAGATGGATGCACGTTCTCCTGTGGGGACTGGTGGCGGTGCGGCTGATGATTCCCGTTCCGTTCGAAAGCAGCTTCAGCCTGATGCCGCAGACCCGGTGGATCGAACAGGAACCCGTCCCGACCGCCGACATTCCGCAGGAGACCATTCCGACAGCGGTTATCAGCGGAAATACGGCGGAGGTTTCCTATCCTGCCGCAGAACCGGAAATTCAGACGAAGGTCAGCACAGCCTTTGTTCTTTCCTGTATATGGCTTGCCGGGATGACGGGACTGCTCCTGTATGCGGGATTCAGTTATGTCCGGGTATATCGCCGGGTGCAGACGGCCTTCCGCGTAAAGGACAATGTCTGGTGGAGTCCGGAGATTCCCTCTCCCTTTGTCTTCGGGATTTTCCGGCCGAAAATTTACCTTCCGCTGGGAATCACGGAGGAACATCGCCGGTATGTGATTGCCCATGAAAAAGCACATATCCGCCGGCATGACCACTGGTGGAAGCCGCTCGGCTTTCTGCTTCTGACCGTTCACTGGTTCAATCCGGTGCTGTGGCTGGCGTATGTCCTGCTGTGCCGGGATATCGAAATGGCGTGTGATGAACGTGTGGTGAAGGAATACGATATGGAGAAACGCGCGGATTATTCTGCGGCTTTGCTCCGGTGCAGTGTGAAGCGGTCGATGATCTCGGCCTGTCCGCTGGCGTTCGGCGAAGCAGACGTAAAGACGCGGATCAAGGCGGTGCTGAATTATCGGAAACCGGCGGTTTGGATGGTCGTGATGGCTGGGGTACTGTGTATCGCGGTGACGGTATGTTTTCTGACAAATCCGATTGAAGCAGATGAGACATCTGCGGAACTGTCTTCTCTCACTCTCGATGATGTGATCCGTCTTTCCGAAAAAGGGGAATCTCTCACATGGGAGGATTTCGCCGGGTACAAATTCATCGAAACGGGTTCCGGAATCTATATCCGTGTCTATGAGATCGACGAGACGTTTGATCTCATGATCGGCGACGGAGATTTCACGCATTTCCGTGACGATGGAACCATGACCGGCACACCATGGTATATCCGGCTTTGTGCAGATCATTGGGATAATTATGCCGATGTGACCAAAGACGATGTGGCGGCATTTATTGCGGAGCATCCGTATACAACGGAGCCAATCGGTAAATCCGCCGGAAGTGAAACGATCCAAGCTGCTCTTACCTCCGCAGACGGACAGTTGATCTTTGACAATACCGTTGTTTCCAACGTCAAACCTGCCGCAGTCTGTGAATACCGGTATATCCCGGTTCCCGTTTCCGATACCATGCGGGAGAATCTGTTTGAAGCATATTTCGGGGAACGTGCGGACGACGTTTTCTGCAAGGATGAACAGAAGGACATCTGGCAGCTCGGCGAAACCATGAGCGGCGTTTTTTACCAATACAACACCGTTCCCCATGTTTCCGGTGCGAGTGTTTTTACCGTCCGCTACAGCGTACCAAACCTGATTCCTTTTGATGATAACCGCAAGGGTTCCGGTGAACCTTCCGGCTGTACGATCACCGCCGAAGAAGCCGCTGCTCTGTGTGAACCTCTGCTCGGGAGTATGACCGACATCACCCGGTATAAAATCGACTACGCCCATCATTACGGAAACAACGGAGAGAATCCCTTTTACTGGATATGCTATAAACGGATTCTTGACGGACTTACCGTAAATGCGTTCAAGGATATCTATTTCTTCGTGGATGACAACGGAGTTGAAAAAATAAACGGTGCATTTTACGATACGGAAAAAACAGAAGAGTACACCGATTATCTGACAGCGGAAGAAGCCGTCGATGCGCTTGCGGAACAGCTTGACGAGGTCAACTGGAAGGAAGCCGGTACTTCGGAAATCGCCCGTATCGGTCTGGAATACGTTACGGTGAAAGATTCTTCCGGCAGGATCACCATTGTTCCGATCTGGCGTATGGAACTGGGAAATTCCGAAGAAGAACGGATTCTGAACCGGAACCGGATTCTCGGAATCCATGCCGGTACCGGCGAACTGATACAGGATTGGATCGGAATGGGACGATATTGATGAATTAAAAAATAACCCGGCCGCAGGCATCCGGTGATTTTTTACCGACTGCCTGCGGCTGTTTTGTCCGGCTTTCCGTCAAAATGTACCACACACCCAAGGAAAAATCCGCAAGGTCATGAAAAATTTCTGTTTTGAGCTATTTATTTGTCATACAATTTGTGGTATAATATAAAGAACTAATAACTAATGGCTAATGGTGAATAACTACGCTGAACTTTCCGTCCGTATGCTCACATAAAGTCTGTCACAGTCATTCACCATTCACCATTAGCCCTTAGCCATTATTTTCTCTTCATCGAAAGGTTTACTATATAATATATGTGCGGTTTTATCGGATTTACCGGAATTATTGACCGGCGCGAGGATGTGATCCGGCGTATGGCGGAACGCATCGTCCACCGCGGTCCCGACTCCGGCGGCTTTCATATCAGCGGCGAAACGGACGCGGATGCCGTGACCCTCGGCTTCCGCCGGCTTTCCATCATCGACCTTGCCGACGGCTCCCAGCCGATGTACAACGAAGACGGCTCCGTCGTGATTACCTTCAACGGCGAAATCTACAACTTCATGGAACTGCGGGAACAGCTTCTTGCCGCAGGCCATACGTTCAAGACCCGCTGTGACACCGAAGTCCTTGTTCACGGCTACGAACAGTGGGGCGAAAAGCTCGCGGAAAAACTGCGCGGAATGTTCGCGTTCGTCATCTGCGACATCAAAACCGGCTCCCTCTACGGGGCACGCGACCCCTTCGGCATCAAGCCGTTCTATTATTACAAGACAAACAAAGGCGCGCTCCTGTTCGGCTCGGAAATCAAGAGCTTCCTCGAACATCCCGATTTCCATCCTGCCGTCAACGAAAATGCGCTCCGTCCCTATCTGACGTTCCAGTATTCCTCGATGGAGGAAACCTTCTTCAAGGATACCTACAAGCTCCCGCCGGCACACTATTTCACCTACAAAAACGGCACGCTCACCAGGACCCGTTACTGGGACGTGGATTTCTCGAAGAAAACCGATCTGTCCTACGCGGAATGTGCCGAAAAGATCGACGCGCGTGTGCATGAATCCGTTGCCGCGCACCGCATCAGCGACGTAAAGGTCGGCGCGTTCCTCTCCGGCGGTGTGGATTCGTCCTATATCACCGCTGTTCTGATGCCGAACGACACCTTCTCCGTCGGCTTCAACTACGAAAAATTCGACGAAACCAGTGAGGCGGCGGAACTCTCCAAGCGTCTCGGCGTGCAGAATTACCTCCGTCATATTACCGCTGACGAATGCTTCGACGCGTTCCCGACCATTCAGTATCACATGGACGAGCCGCAGTCGAACCCGTCCTCCGTGCCGCTGTACTTCCTGTCCAAGCTGGCGGCGGAACACGTTACCGTTGTTCTCTCCGGTGAAGGCGCGGACGAAATTTACGCGGGCTACGAAGAATACGACGTGCGCGGACTGGCGGCAAAATACCGCAAGGTTCCCGGATTCCTCCGCAGAGGCGCGGCAGGAATTGCCAAGAAGCTCCCGTATTTCAAGGGTCACGACTTCATTATCAAGAACAGCGGCGTACCGGAAGATCACTTCATCGGTCAGGCACTCGTGTTCCCGGAAGACGAAGCGGCTGCTGTCCTGAAGGACAAGTACAAAAAAGGCCCGTCCGTGAAGGACATCACCCGTCCGGTGTACGACAAGGTCAAGAATCTGTCCGAACTGGAAAAGAAGCAGTACCTCGACATGAATCTGTGGCTGCCCGGCGATATCCTGCTCAAAGCGGACAAAATGAGCATGGCGCACTCGCTCGAACTGCGCGTTCCCTACCTCGACAAGGAAGTCATGCGCGAGGCTCAGGAACTGCCGCATAAATACAAGATCGACGGCAACGATACCAAGGCGGTTCTCCGTACGGCGGCAAACAAGACCCTGCCCGACGAATGGGCACACCGTCCGAAGAAGGGCTTCCCCGTGCCGATCCGTCAGTGGCTCCGCGAGGACAAGTATTATAATATTGTAAAGGAATACTTCACCTCCGAAGCGGCGGCGGAATATTTCGATACGGACGCGCTCATGAAGCTGCTCGACGACCACAAGGCGGGTACGGCAAACAATCAGCGGAAAATCTGGACGGTTTATACCTTCCTGACCTGGCATAAAGAGTTTATTGAAGGCGACGCAATGCGCCGCGTAAAGTGAGGTACATTATGGATAAGACAATCACCCCCGTACTTCTCGGTGCGGACCTGAACTGCTACAACATCGCCCGTGCGTTCCACGAACAGTACGGCGTGAAATCCTACGCATTCGGACGCTACGCCGTTTCCGCGACCAAGTATTCCAAAATCATTCACTTCACCTGCGTTCCGAAGATCGACGAAGAACCCGTTATGCTCGACACGCTCCACCGGTTCGCGGACACACATCTTGGGGAAAAACTCATTCTTTTCGGATGCACCGACGAATACGTCGCCATGATTATCCGCAACAAGAACGAGCTGTCCGACTTCCTCTGCCCCTATCCGTCGGTTTCCGTTCTCGAAACCGTTGCGAAAAAGGCGGAATTCTACGAAACCTGCGACAAGTTCGGCATCCCCTATCCGGAAACCGTCGTTCTGACCGGCAAAACCGCCGCGTCCGAACTGACTGCGGAAAAACTCGGATTCAAGTACCCGATCATCGTCAAGCCGTCTTCGTCTGCGGATTACTGGAAGTTCCCCTTTGACGGCATGAAGAAGGTCTACACTGCCGATTCCCCCGAAGAAGCCGAAACGATCATCAACCAGATTTACGGCGCAGGCTATCCCGACAAGATGATCCTTCAGGAATTCATCGACGGCGGCGACTCCCAGATGCGCGTATTCACCGCATTCTCCGACCAGCAGGGCAAGGTCCGCGCGATGTGTCTCGGTCACACGATGCTTGAAGAACACACCCCGAAGGGACTCGGCAATCATGCCGCGATCGTCACCGAGCCGGTTACGTCGTTCCCGCTCAGCGAAAAACTCAAGGATATGCTGGAAGATATGGGCTACACCGGGTACTCCAACTTCGACATCAAGCTCCGCGAAGGCACCAAGGACGACTATCGCGTTTTTGAAGTCAACCTCCGCCACGGACGAAGCAATTATTATGTTACCGCTGCCGGCATCAACCTTGCGAAACTCGCGGCGGAAGTTTATGAATCCGAAGGGGACGACTGCATCCGCTGTGACAGGAGTGTGTTCTGGCACCATATCCCGCGCAGCACCGTCTATGCCTATACCGACGACCGTCAGCTCGTCGAAACCGCGAAAAAGCTCGACCGCGAAGGGAACGAAAGTTCCTCCGTCTGGTACAAGCCCGACTTTGTTATGAATCCTCTCCGTTTCATCTGCGTCCTTGAACAGCTCCGCCGTCAGAAGAAAAAATACAAAATCTACTGTGTCAAAAAAGGCTGATCTATGAACACAACGGAAAAAAGGCAAATTCTCGGGATTCTCGGCGGACTCGGGCCGATGGCAAGCGCGTACTTCTATGAGCTGATTACCGAGCATACCGCCGCTTCCTGCGATCAGGATCACATCGACATCATCCTTTCCAGCCGCGCGACGACCCCCGACCGCACCGACTACATCGTCGGCAGAAGCGACAAAAATCCGCTCCCCGACATGATCGCCGACGCGCAGTCCCTCGAACGCTACGGCGCGACCGCCATTGTGATTCCCTGCAACACCGCGCATTACTTCATCGACGCGGTACGGGATTCCGTGAACGTCCCCATGCCGAGCATCATTACGGAAACGGTTCTGCATCTCAAGCGGAACGGCTTCCGCAAACCGATCATTCTGGCGACCGCCGGAACGATTTCCACGAACACCTATCAGCGCGAACTGGAAGCCAACGGCATGGACTGGGCCGTCCCGGACGAAGCCGGTCAGCAGGAAGTCATGGACATCATCTACGGCAAGGTCAAGAGCGGCGTGATCCCCGATCCGTCGGAACTGTACGCCATCATCGACCCGATGTTCGCCGGCGGCTGCGACTGCGCGATCCTCGGCTGCACGGAACTTTCCCTGATCGGCAGAAAAATGACGGACGACCCGCGCATCGTGGACTCGCTCACCGTCCTCGCCGCCTGTGCCATCCGCCTGATGGGACACGAATACAAATGAGAGAAAAGAGAAGAGGGAAGAGAGAAAAGAAAAGGAAGATTTTTGTCGCGCGGGCGCGTCAAAAATCAACAATTTCTCTTCACTTTTCACTGTTCACTCTTCTCTCTTCACTTTTTTATACGAGGTTTCTCTCATGTCAATCTCTCTTTCTCAGCTTCTTCGGAATTATCCGCATTCCATACACGGTTCCGGTGATCCCGTGATTACCGATGTGATTTACGATTCCCGCAAGGCGAAAGCCGGATGTCTGTTCTTCTGTATGCCGGGTGCGCGTTCGGACGGGCATACCTATGCGCCCGCCGTTTATGCCGCCGGATGCCGCGCGTTTGTCGTCGAACGGGTGCTGGATCTGCCGGACGATGCGGTTCAGGTGGTTGTTCCGGCGTCCCGTGCCGCTCTTGCCGCGCTGTCGGCGGTGTTCTATGGTGAGCCTGCGAAAAAGCTCACGCTTATCGGTGTCGGCGGAACGAAAGGGAAGACCACTACGGCACTGCTTATTCACGGGATTCTCTGCAAATGCGGGATTGATTCCGCGTACATCGGTTCCAACGGCGTGTTTTATCAGGACAAGCATCTCGAAACCGTCAACACTACCCCCGAAAGCCGGGAGCTTCACCGGATGTTCCGGGAGATGCTTGACGCGGGCGTGACCCATGTGGTCATGGAAGTTTCCTCTCTTGCTCCCGCGACGCACCGGATTGACGGTCTGACGTTTGACACGGTTTTGTTCACCAATCTCGGACGCGACCACATCAGTCCCACCGAACACGCAACCTTTGAGGATTACCGTGACGCGAAACGCCGTCTTTACACCGAGTTCGGCGCGAAGAACATTATCTGGAATGCCGACGACAATCACGGACTTTACATGGTTCAGGATGCCAAAAATGCGCGTCTTCTGTCGTATTCTCTCCGGAATCAGGCAGTTTTCTGCGGTTCCGAACTGTCTCCCTACCGCGACGAAACGTCCCTCGGCATCGACTTTACGCTGGAGCATGAGGGAGTCCGTACCGCGATCCGTCTCCGTACACCGGGAGCGTTCAGCATTTACAACGGGATGGCCGCCATTGCCGCCTGTACCTGCTACGGTGTGAGCATCGCCGACTGTGCCGCTGCGCTCCGCACGATTTCCATTAACGGACGGTTTGAAATTGTGGATGCCGTTCCCGGCGCAACGTTCCTGATCGACTACGCGCACAACGGTCTGAGCCTGACCAATGCACTCCGTGAACTGCGTGCCTACGAACCGAAACGGCTGATCTGCCTGTTCGGAACCGTCGGCGGACGTACGCAGGAACGCCGGAAAGAGCTCGCCGAAGCCGCGTCGCAGTATGCGGATTACTCGATCATCACCTCCGACAATCCGGATTTTGAGTCGTCCGATGCGATTATCGCGGATGTCGTTTCCCACATGAGCGCGGACGCGCTGTATACCACGGTCGCCGACCGTGAGGAAGCGATCCGTCTGGCCGTCCGTATTGCCGAAACGGGAGACATCGTTCTCCTCG
This sequence comes from Oscillospiraceae bacterium, assembly GCA_015065295.1. Taxonomy (GTDB): domain Bacteria; phylum Bacillota; class Clostridia; order Oscillospirales; family CAG-272; genus UMGS1696. The sequence continues at coordinate 7,011 of SVQN01000056.1, read as the reverse complement.
CCGGAAAGGGACATGAGACCTATCAGCTCATCGAAGGCAAAAAAGTTCCTTTCTCCGAACGTGCGATTGTTCTCGATGAAGCCGCAAAACTCAGCGAATCGCTGGTTACTCTGTAAACAAAAGATAAGGCGCGGAATCCTTCCCGGACGAAGGTTCCGCGCCGTTTTTCATGTACGATGGGATTGTCAAGGAATTTTCTCCAAAACCATCTTGAAAACCTACAATTCTTGTGGTATAATACACAAAAAAAGCAACCGATTCAAACGGAGGTATTCTATGAACACTCAGCCTTTGCAGCATCATATCGCCCTGGCCGCCGATCTGCAGCCGCTTCTGCGCTACGACGGTTCCGTGGACATCGACACATGGCGCGAAACCTGTACGGAAACCCTGCGCGACCTGCTCGGTATGGACGAATTCATCGAATGTGAACCCATCTTCGAGATCACCGAGGACGGCGAACTGAACGGAAACCGCCGCATCCACTTCACGCTCCAGACCGAAGAAGGGTATTTCACTCACTGTGACCTGCTTCTGCCGAAGGAACAGTCCGGGCCGCTTCCGCTGTGCGTCTGCTTACAGGGACACTCGAAGGGGGCGCACATTTCCCTTGGTCAGCCGATTTATCCCGGCGACGAAGAAACCATCAAGGGCGGCGACCGTGACTTTGCCGTCCGCGCGGTGAAGGAAGGATTTGCGGCACTTGCAGTTGAACAGCGCGCGTTCGGAAAATGCGGCGGAACGGAAAACGGTCCCGCCTGCGAACGTCCGGCCATGACCGCGTTCCTCCTCGGACGTACCCTCATCGGCGAACGTATCTGGGATGTCAGCCGCGTGCTTGACGCAGTTCTCGTTCACTTTGCCGACCTCGTCACGACCGAAGGCTCCGTTCTCACCGGCAACTCCGGCGGCGGCACGGCAACGTACTACACCGCGTGCATCGAACATCGTTTCGACGGATATATGCCGTCCTGCGCGGTCTGCACCTACCGCGATTCCATCGTGAATCTGCACCACTGTTCCTGCAACTACGTCCCGCGGATTGCGAAATTCTTTGATATGGGCGACCTCGCAGCCATGATCGCACCGAAGAAGCTGGTTGTCGTCTGCGGCAAGGATGACCCGATCTTCCCGCTGAAGGGTGTGGAAGAGACATTCGGCATCATCAAAAATCTGTACGAAGCGGCAGGCGTCCCGGACAACTGCGCGATGGTCGTCGGCGACGGCGGACACCGGTTCTATGCGGACGACGGATGGAAAGCAATGAAAGAACTTCTTGCAAAGTAAAAAATACAGAATACAGTAAAAAACGAAAGGAGACGATTATGAGAAAATCCAAAAAACGGATTACCTTCCTTCTTCTCTGTTCCATGCTCGCAGGTACTTTCCTGACCGCGTGCAGTGAAACAACATCCGAAGATCCGGCGAATGTCAGCAGCGAAGTTTCGGCGGATGCGGCGGAAACCGTACCGGAAGAAGTGGAAGTCAATCCTCTGGAAGAACTTCCCGTGGAGGATTACGGCGGAGCGAACTACCACATTCTCGGGGATACCAACTCGAACTGGTGGATCATTTCCCTGAACAGCGAGGAAATTACGGGGGAAATCATCAACGATACCGTCTACGAACGGAATCAGTTCGTGGAAGAACGGTATAACGTGAATGTCACCTCGCAGGAAACCACGGCGGCAGTATCGGAACTTCAGATGGCAGTGCAGGCGAACAGCGACGACTATTCCGTGGTCTGGGAACGCATCAACACCCTGATTCCCACCGCGCAGGCAGGGAATCTGAAAAATCTGAAGGGATTCTCCGCGTTCAATCTGGAAGCACCGTGGTGGGACGTCGACTCGGTCAAGGCACTGGCGATCAACGACAAGCTCTTCTTCGCGTGTAATGACATCAACGTCCACACAATGGAAGGGTGCAGTGCGATGTACTTCTCCAAGGTGCTTATCGCGGACAATCAGCTTGAAAATCCCTACGATCTCGTCCGTGAACACCGCTGGACGATCGACAAAATGGGCGAAATGATGCAGACGGCAGCCTCCGACACCAACGGCAGCGGTATGCGTGACGAAGGCGATACCTTCGGCCTTGTCACCGGGATCGGGCAGTATCTGTCCCTCGTCAACGGCGGCGGCGTTCAGCTTGTCATCCTCGAAAACGGGGAAGAAGGGGACAACTTTATCCTCAATATCGCGTCCGAACCGGTTATCGAAGTCACGGAAAAGGTCAGCAGCCTGCTGAACGACAAGAACCTGACCGTTATCGTCAACGATGACAGCTGGGGCTACAACTCGTTCTATACGGATCAGAGCCTGTTCTACATCATGCAGCTCGGCTCCGTGGTCGGCATCCGCGACAACATGGAAAACGACTTCGGTATCCTCCCGTTCCCGATGTGGAATGAGGAACAGGACACCTATACCACTTCGATGGAAGCAACCGCGCAGGCAATGTGCATCCCGCTCAGCGTTGCCGATCCGGACATGGTCGGCATGGTCACGGAAGCAATGGCCGTTTACTCCGACCTGTATCTGATCGACGCGTACTATGACACCACGCTCAAGGGCAAGATCGCGCGCGACCAGGATACCACGGAAATGCTGGACATTCTGACCGGCCACCGTACCTTTGACTACGCTACCTGCTACGGTTCGTGGAACGTTTACACCAACTACCTGGCGAGCGTTCAGGCAAGCGGCGCGGAAAATCTTGTGTCTCTGTACGAAAAGATCTCCAAGGCGTTTACCAAGCAGGTCGAAAAGGCAATCGAAGCATACGGGAATATTCCGGACTGATACGGACATTTCAGAAATATATCGTGGGACTTTGGAAAGAAGTCCCGCGATTTTTCTTTCCGAAAGTTTCGGTATACCCCTTTTCAAAAACTTTCATCTATGATATAATGATACATTATCTGAAAAATATCATTTTTCCACAGGAGAATTTCATAAAATGAAAGCTGTCATCACCGTCATCGGTCACGATACCGTCGGTATCCTTGCCAAGGTCAGCACCCGCTGCGCCGAATACAACGCCAACATCATCGAAGTTACCCAGTCCGTCATGGAAGACCTGTTCGCCATGGTCATGCTCGTGGACATCACGAAGATCACCGGCGAATTTACCGATCTCCAGAACGCGCTCATCGAGCTCGGCGATCAGATCGGTATGAAGATTCACGTCATGCACGAGGATATCTTCAATTCCATGCACCACATCTGAGACGGAGGTCTGCCATGCTGAACACCAAAGATATTCTCGAAACCGTCCACATGATCGACGCGGAAAATCTCGATATCCGCACGATCACGATGGGCATTTCTCTCCTCGACTGCGCGGACAGCAGCATTGATCTCTCCTGCCGCAAGGTCTACGACAAGGTCTGCCGCCTTGCGGAACGTCTCGTTCCCGTGGGCTGCGAAATCGAAAAGACCTACGGTATTCCGATTATCAACAAGCGCATTTCCGTCACCCCGATCGCACTTCTGACCGCAGTTTCCGGCGGAAATCCGGTAAAATATGCGGAAACGCTTGAAAAAATCAGCCAGACGGTCGGCGTGAACTTCATCGGCGGCTACTCCGCGCTGGTTCACAAAGGCTTCTCCGCAGGGGACCGTGAACTGATCGAATCCATCCCGGAAGCTCTCGCCTGCACATCCCACGTCTGCTCGTCCGTGAACATCGGTTCGACCAAGGCGGGCATCAACATGGACGCGGTCGGCATGATGGGCAAAGTCGTACGCCGTGCGGCGGAACTGACGAAGGACGACAACTGCATCGGCGCGGCAAAGCTGGTCGTATTCTGCAATGCACCGGAAGACAACCCGTTTATGGCGGGCGCGTTCCACGGCATCGGCGAACCGGACTGCGAAATTAACGTGGGTGTATCCGGCCCGGGCGTTGTACGTCATGCGCTCCAGAAATGTCCGGACGGCGACCTGACGGAAGTGGCGGACATCATCAAGAAGACGGCGTTCAAGATCACCCGTATGGGACAGCTCGTCGGCACGGCGGCGTCGGAAAAGCTCGGCGTACCGTTCGGCATCGTTGACCTGTCTCTCGCTCCCACACCGGCGGTCGGCGACTCGGTAGCGCACATTCTGGAAGAAATGGGTCTGGAAATCTGCGGTACGCACGGGACGACAGCGGCACTCGCGCTCCTGAACGACGCGGTCAAGAAGGGCGGCGTTATGGCGTCCTCGCACGTCGGCGGTCTGTCGGGCGCATTTATTCCGGTATCGGAAGACGCGGGCATGATCGCGGCGGCACGTTCGCAGGATCTTTCCATCGAAAAGCTGGAAGCCATGACCGCAGTCTGCTCGGTCGGTCTGGACATGATTATCATCCCGGGCGACACCCCGGCATCCACCATCTCCGCGATCATCGCGGACGAAGCGGCGATCGGCATGGTCAACAGCAAGACCACGGCGGTCCGCGTGATTCCCGCGATCGGCAAGCAGCCGGGCGAAGAACTCGAATTCGGCGGACTCCTCGGCAGCGGCCCGATCATGAAGCTCCACAACGACCGCTCCTCCGAAAAATTCATCGCAAGAGGCGGCCGAATCCCGGCACCCATGCAGGCATTGAAGAATTAAGGTTTTTTCTCGGGGAGAACCTTTTTAAGGAAAAGGTCCTCCCCGAACCCCTCTTCAAAACCTTTTCAAATAAGAAAAAAGACAAAGTTGGGTGCAGATTTGCACAAACTTTGTCATTCTTTTTTGTTCAAAAAGGTTTTCGGAAGGGGTGTGGGGAAACCCTTTTCCTTAAAAAGGGTTTCCCCACGAAAAACTCTATTTATTCAAACTCATACCCCTGTTCCTTCATGTCGCCTTCGAAGAAGTCGTACATGTGGACGCCGGTGTCGGTCTTGTAACGGCCGACGGAATCGGGACGCATTTCGATCTTGGCCATCGGGATGCCGAGGTAGTCGGAGATGCGCGCGAGGGTGTTGTCCTGATCGAAGACCATGTCTTCGAAGCGGACGTAGAGCGCGTTCTTCGGTGCGGGCGTTGCGCGGACGATTTCGCGCTGGTAGTACCAGCTCATCGCACGGTTGCGGCGGACATCGTCGGTCTTTTCGTACTGGATGCCGAAGGTGTTGAGGTCGTCGGTGACATGGCCGCCGAGGATGCAGTCGCGCGGGTCACGAACCCAGAAGATGTACTTGATGTCCGGGAACATACGGACGATCCACGGGTAAACGAGGGTCGTTTCCGGAATCTTCCAGCCCTTGTTTTCCGCAGGAGAATTCAGAACGCTGTGGAGGTATTCTTCGATGAGGGTGGTGAATTCGGTAGGGATGGGGCAGGTCTGAACCTGGCTGAAATCCCACTTGTTGTTGCCTTCGTACTTCACATATTTTGCGAAAACGCGGCAGGCGTCGTACATTTTTTCCGGAGGAATGAGGTCGCCGGAGCCGTTGAGAGGTTCGCCCATGTACACGCCGCTTGCGGTAAGGGTGTGGGACATGGAACGGGTGCCGGAATGGCCTCGGCCGATAACGGTAATAAGCATTGCTGTAATCTGCCTTTCGATGAAATTTCGGTATCTTTAGTTTATCATACTCGACCGTTCCTGTCAATACGGGATTTTTTATTTTCCGTTCCGACCATATCCGGACTGCGGACAGAGTAAAGTTTTAATGAATTTCATCCGTTCCAGCACTTTCAGCAGAAGGAATGAGGAAACAACGCCGAAAATTCCCTGCATGATGTTGCCGGGAATGCTGGCTGCCGCCGCGAGACCTTTTCCGAGAAGAAGGCAGGCGTAGGCAAAATAGCCGGCGATCATCAGGAGTTCCGCAGGAACGGCGGCGATGAGGTACGACGCACTGCGGGGCAGTTTTGACGCGAGAAAACGGAAGATCAGGCAGACGGCAAGAGCCATCAGCCCTTTGATGAGAAAGGTACCGGGGGCGTAATGCGCGTATCCGGAGAGAAGGTCGGCCATCATAGAGCCGGTACCGGCCGCAAGGAATCCCCAGACGGGACCGAGAAGCACGCCGGAAAGAAGAACAAAGCAGTCCCCGAGATTGACGTAGCCGCTCATGGGAGACGGGATCTGGAGAACCATCGTCGCAGTGCAGGAGAGCGCGGCGAACAGTGCCGCAAGCACGAGACGTTCCAGTTTTGCACGATTCGTTTTCATGAAAAACTCCATTGATAATGATAAAATATACTATATTATTATAGCACAGGCGGCGGATTCCGGCAATATTGCTTTTCGACAGAATTGGATTTTTTAGCACAGTTATATTTGTGTTCTTACACAAGCACCGCTGACCCGGAAAAATTTCAGATTTTTTCAAAGATTCCGCCAACACTTTGTTTTTTCGCGGTACTCTTATTACAGAAAGCCGCAAAAACCACCGGAAAGGAGAAAAACCATGCTGGACGATGCCATGATCCGCCGCTATGCCGAAAAAATCTACGGCTTTGCGTATTCCAAAACCGGCAATTCCGCCGATGCCGCCGATCTCTCCCAGGAGATTCTGCTCAACCTCTGCACCGCTGACTTCACGGACGTGGAGAATCCGGATGCATTCATTTACACCGTCAGCCGGTATACATGGGCGAAGTTTCTGCGGAAAAACAAGTCTGCGTGGGACGCGGTGACGGTGTCCGGCGAACTGGAGGACTATGTGGATTTCACGGATCACGAAACGCCGGAGGAACGGGTGATCGCTCAGGAGACCTACGACCGTCTGCGGCGGGAGGTCATGTACCTCTCGGGCATCCGGCGCGAAATCCTGATCCTGCATTACTATGACCGGCTGAACGCGACGGAAATCGGCGAACGGCTGAATATGCCGCCGTCCACGGTTCGGTGGCACCTTTCCGGAATCCGCGGCGACTTAAAGGAGAGACTTACCATGAAAGACGAAATCTACCGCCCGAAAAAACTGAACATCGGCCATCACGGCTACTGGAAAAGCAGCGTGTACGCCGCGCTGGAATCCGACCTTCTCATGCAGAATATCGTCTACCTCTGCCGGAAAACCCC
>SVQN01000055.1 GCA_015065295.1 Oscillospiraceae bacterium | reverse complement strand
TTCGCTCCAGTGGACGAGGTCTTCGCTTTCCCAGACGAGGAAGCCTTCGCCGCTGCTGGTGGCGTAGCTGTAGTATTTGCCTTCGTACAGCAGAACCTGCGGGTCGCCGATGCGGGTGATGTCGGTGATAATCATGTGTGTTCTCCTTTGCTTTTTGATTTCGTTATGAGATACTTCATGGTAGCATATTTCGGAGAGAATGTCAATTCCGCCGGGGTATTTTACTGGATTTTTTAATATTTTTCTGTTATAATAATATATCCAAACATCTTGTTCTACGGGAAGGAGACTGTTTTTGATATGAATTCCAATGATAAACTGACTGTGCGTGAGAAACTGCGGATTGCCGGTACTGCCGGACTGTTCGCTGCTCTCGGCGCGGTTCTGGGCGCGATCGCCTATTATCAGCAGTGGCTTGGATAATTCAAAAAATGGTGCCGTCCGTTTTTGAGACGACACCATTTTTTCATGATGATAAATTTATTCCCTCATTTCCCGGTCGTTGCGGAACTCGGTCGGGGATTGTCCGGTGACAGCGGTAAACTGATGGGTAAACGAATAAATATCCGGGTACCCGAGCGATGCGGCCACTTCCCCGACCGGCAGTCCGATCTCCAGAAGCTGCTTGGCGGACAGAATCCGGTGGCGGATGCGGTACTGCGCGGGCGGAACGCCGAACGTTTTTGCAAACTGTTTCCGGAAGGTGTTGTAGTTCATTCCGCAGCGTTCTGCGATTTCGGCGACAGACAGCGACGTTTTTTCTTCCAGAAGAATCCTTCCGTGAAGCAGGGGATTGTGCGCCCGGCTTTTTTCGATTCCGCTGATCCGGAGAATATAGTGTACCATCGCCGGGAAGGCGTTGTACAGTTCCAGCGACGACAGCGCGTCGATCCGGTCGTACAGAGAGATAAATTCATCCAGAAAGGCGTCGTTGTACGGCATTTCCCATACCGGCGGCAGGGATTCCAGTTCGGGAATCAGGCAGGTCAGCGCGGGATAGATACTCTGCGGAATGGCCAGATAGGGACGGACTCCCACCTCCGGAGCAAGTTCAAGCCGGTAGTCCCGGTCGGGACGGCGCATACAGACGCACCCGTCGTGCAGGGAATACACCTGCCCGTCTTCCGTGTATTTTCCGGAACCTTTCAGAATCCATGTGATTACAAAGTTGTATTTCTGCGACCGGTTGGTGTACGCCGGAGCTTCCACAATGGTGCCGATTCCGCAGCCGAAACCGATTTTTCCAAGATTTTTCTTCTGTTCGATGAACTGTCTGGTGATATCCATGGCTGCCCTCCTCTCCTCTTTTTTTGTGGATGTATCATTTTTGACAAATTCAATGTCAGATCAGGCATTTACCATCGCATGATTTTATTATATACTGAAACTGGAAAATTGCAAGATATTTTTGGAGGAAATTATGGAAAATTTCGTTCACGAAGCCGCGCGCGACCTTCCGGTTGCCGGAGAATACGACGTGATTGTCGCGGGTTCCGGTCCTGCCGGGGTGTCTGCCGCGATCAATGCCGGACGTCGCGGCGCGAAGGTTCTTCTTCTCGAATGGAACAACGCTGTCGGCGGAGTTTCCACATCCGGTCTGATGAGCCACTTCACCGGAACCGTTCACAGCAAATTCTATACCGAACTGCTTCAGGCAATGGCCGACCGCAACGAAGGTTCCGGAAAGGGTAAAATCGTCCCCACCATTGACCCCGAACAGCTCAAGGGCGTGTATCTCGATATGCTCCGCGATGTCGGCGTGACCGTTCTGCTGTATACGTTCGTCTGCGGCGTGGTCATGGACGGAAACCGCATCACCGGCGTAATTACCGAAAGCAAGAGCGGACGACGCGTCTTCTCCGCGAAGGTGTTCATCGACGGGACGGGCGACGGCGACGTTGCGGCGTTTGCGGGCGTATCCTACTATAAGGGACGGGAAACCGACGGAAAAATGCAGCCGTGTACGCTGATGTTCAAGGTCGGCGGCGTCGATACCGACCGCGCGGTCTTCCTCGGCTCGTTTGAATCGACCTACGAAACGCCGAAGGGAGAACTTCAGGCACTTGCCAAGGCGCACATTCCCTATCCGGCAGGACATATTCTGGTCTACCGCACCACGCTTCCCGGAATTGTCACCTGCAACATGACCAACTGCACCGACATCGACGGCACGTCCGCCGAAGATCTGACGAAGGCCGAACTGGTCTGCCGTTCGCAGATGCCGGCGATCGTGGCATATCTGCGCGAATTCGTTCCGGGATTCGAGAATTGCTACATCATCAGCGCGGGTTCCATGATGGGCGTGCGCGAAACCCGTCATTTCAAGGGGGAATACGTCCTGAACGAAAACGACATTCTGACCGCGCGTGTGTTTGAGGACTGGGTCGTCCGCGGTGCACACTTCAACTTTGACGTTCACAACCTGACCGGCGCGGGTCTGGACAAGACCGGCGTTCAGCACAAGTGGAGTCAGCCGAAGGGGTACACAATCCCTTACGGATGCCTGCTTCCCGAAGGTGTGGAAGGACTGCTTCTCTCCGGTCGAAACATCAGCGGGACGCATCTGGCGCATTCGAACTACCGCGTCATGCCGATCTGCGTCGGCATCGGGGAAGCGGCAGGCGTTGCGGCGGCACTGGCCGTGAAGAAGGGCGTAACGCCGAGAGAAATCACCGCCGCCGAAATTCAGGCGGAACTGGTATAACGATTATTGATCGAAAGGATATATAAAATCATGAAGAAAACCACCAAACTGACGAGCCTGCTGCTCGCCATGCTCATGCTTGCCACTGCCTGCGGAGGCGGTGAAACCACTCCGGCGGCGGACAATGCCGGAACGACCGCACCGTCTGCGGATGCGGAAACCCCGGCAGAGGAAACCGTTCCCGAGGAAACCGAACCGGAATACGAACCCCTTCCGTCGAAAGATATGAACGGCTTCGATCTGTGCTTCTACAACTACGACGAATCGTGGCTGTCGTGGGTTATCAACATCCTTGACACCGAAGAAACCACCGGCGACGTGCTGAACGACGCTGTCTGGGACCGCAACAACCGGATGGAAGAAACCTACAACTGCGTGATCTCCCAGATGCTCGACCGCAACCCTGCCGATCAGCTTGCCGCTCTTGTACAGGCAGGCGATACCAGTGCGGATGTCGTCATGATCTACGACGAACAGATCGTGAACCATTACGCTGCAGGCCGTCTGCTGACCTGGGACGTTCTGCCGCACGTCAATTTTGAACATCCGTGGTGGAGCTGGAACGCGACCCAGACCTTCAATGCTGCCGGAAAGGTATACGCCGCAACGGGCGACTTCTCTCTTGCACAGAGTACCCGCAGCTTCATTCTCATGTTCAACAAGGATATGTACGCCGATCTCAGTCTTGAGGATGACCTGTATCAGCTCGTTCTGGACGGCAAGTGGACGATGGATAAGCTCATTACCCTTGCCGAAACCGCCGTTCTCGACCTCAACGGCGACGGTGTGATGAATCCTCTGGATGACCGTTTCGGGACAGCCGGCGCGATCAAGCTCTGGTTCGGCTCGCTTGTCACCGGCGCGGGCATCAAGTACGTCGACCTTGACGAAGAAGGAAACGCGGTCTTTGCCATCCCCGGCAATGAATATGCCGCAACCGTCATGTCTGACATCCTCGCAAAGCACAACGGCAATTATATCTTTACTCAGGTAGCGGAAGGCGTTCACAGCGGAAGCAACGAATCGCAGGTCATGTTCAAGAACAACCAGACCCTGTTCCACGGTTCGTCGATGAAGGGAATCTCCGGCTACCGCGATATGGACAGCGATATCGGAATCCTGCCGTTCCCGAAGTATACGGAAGATCAGGACGCTTATTACGCACTGACCTCCGGCGGTACAATGGCAACCATCCCGACCACGCTTCCTGCCGATTCCTATGACAATGTCGGTCTGATTCTGGAAGCAATGAGCCGTGATTCCCGCGAAAGCGTCATTCCGGTTTATAAGGAAACCCTTCTGAAATCCCGTTATGCGCGCGACGAAGGCTCCGCCGCGATGCTTGATATTATTTTTGCCTCCGCGATGTACGATATCGGTCTTTCCGTGATTCCGTCCGAAACCTACTACAAGTATATGGAAGTCTTCATGAACGGTACCGACACCTTCGCATCTCTTACCAAATCCATCACCAAAATCGTCAATAAGAAGCTCGAAAGTCTGACCAAGCAGGGCTGAGGTAACAACATGAACATTCACAGCAATTTTACCGGCGGCAACATTGTCGTTGAAAAAATCGAAAACGATGTCGTTTATCTCGAACGCGATATCCGCGACACCGAGGGCGACTGGTTCTACTGGGCGTTCTGCGTGGAAGGGGCGGCAGGCAAGACCCTGACCTTCCGGTTCCCGTCCCATAACCGGGTCGGACGTTTCGGCGCGGCGGTCAGCCACAACCTCGCAGACTGGCACTGGAGCGAATCCGGTACCGGCAATACGTTTACCTACACGTTCGGCGAAGATGAAGACAAGGTCTACTTCGCACACAATATGCTCTACCATCCCGACCGCTTTGACGCGTTCTGCCGTGCAAACCGTCTGGTACCGGAAGTGTTCTGCAAGTCCGTGAAGGGACGCGATCTTCCCGCCGTCCGTTTCGGCGACGGGGACAAGTGGATTCTCATCACCGCGCGTCATCATGCGTGCGAATCGACGGGAGACTACGTCCTCGAAGGCGCGGTCGAAGCACTGACGTTCCTTCTTCCGGAAGGATATTCCGTGCTGGTGATCCCGTTTGTGGATTACGATGGCGTGGTGGACGGCGACCAGGGCAAGAACCGCCGACCGCATGACCACAATCGTGATTACACGGACGAGCCGATCTATGAAGTCATTCAGAAAATGATCGAATTCGGGAAGGAAAACGATCTTCAGTATACATTCGACTTCCACTCTCCGTGGCACATGGGGGCGGAAAACGACTACGTCTTCTTCAGCCGCAGTACGGGGGCGATGGAACCGTTCACGAATGCGTTCGGCGAAATCATGAAGAAGGAAACGGCGGACAACGAACTGAAATACACCGGGAACTGGGATGTCGGCCCGAACGAAAAGTGGAACGACGAAACCAGCCCGAACTCGAAGAATTATTTCAGCAAGATGGACTCCGTGATTCTGTCCGTAACAACGGAAACGCCCTATTTCGGCGTGACCGACGGCATGGGCAAGATTTCGCAGGAAGCCATGCTGGAACTCGGAAGAGCTTTCGGCAGAAGTATTGCGAAGTATATTAAGGAAAACTGAGTTTTTCGGGGAGGAACTTTTTACAAAAAGTTCCTCCCCGACCCCCTCTTCAAAAACTTTTAAACGAAAAAGAAAGACAAAGTATCTGCAAATCTGAAAAAATAAACCGGCGATGCAGCCGACAAAATTTTATTTCTTCAAATTTGCACTTACTTTGTCTTTTCTTATAGTATAAAGGTTTTTGGAAGGGGTTCGGGGAAACCTTTTTCCTTAAAAAAGGTTTCCCCGAGAAATAATATGTTATCTTACAGACCCATTTCTTCCTTGATTTCGGCGAACTTTGCAACGATATCACGGATGTCCGCTTCGGTGAGAGCTGCGGAAATCTGGGTACGGATGCGAGCCTTGCCCTTCGGTACGACGGGGTAGGAGAACGCAACAACGTAGATGCCCTTTTCCATCGCGCGTGCGGCGAATTCGCTTGCCTTGTGTTCGTCGTAGAGCATGATCGGGAGGATCGGGGAACCGCGGAAGGTTACGTCAAGACCGAGCTTGCCGATTTCTTCTGCGAAAATCTTGGTGTTGTTGAAAAGACGTTCGCGGTAGGACGGGTCGGAATCAAGCAGGTCGAGAACCGCGATGGTTGCTTCGCAGATCGCGGGAGCAACGGTGTTGGAGAACAGGTACGGACGGGAACGCTGACGGAGCAAGTCGATGATTTCCTTACGGCCGCTGGTGTAACCGCCGGATGCGCCGCCGAGTGCCTTGCCGAAGGTACCGGTGATGATGTCTACTCTGCCTTCCACGCCGCAGTATTCCGCGGTGCCGTGGCCGTGTTCGCCCATGAAGCCGACGGCATGGCTGTCGTCAACCATAACGAGCGCGTCGTATTCGTCTGCGAGGTCGCAGATTGCCTGAAGGTTTGCTACGATACCGTCCATGGAGAAGACACCGTCGGTCGCAATCAGCTTGATGCGGCAGTCCTTCGCTTCTTCGAGCTTTGCGCGGAGGTCGTCCATGTTGTTGTTCTTGTAACGGAATCTCTGAGCCTTGCAGAGACGTACGCCGTCGATGATGGAAGCGTGGTTCAGTTCGTCGCTGATAACTGCATCTTCCGGACCGAGAAGGGTTTCAAACAGACCGCCGTTTGCGTCGAAGCAGGAGCTGTAGAGGATGGTGTCGTCGGTGCCGAGGAAGGTGGACAGACGCTTTTCGAGCTTCTTGTGAACTTCCTGCGTACCGCAGATGAAACGAACGGAAGAAAGACCGTAGCCCCACTTGTCGTAGGAAGCCTTTGCCGCATTGATGATGGTTTCGTTGGAAGCGAGACCGAGGTAGTTGTTCGCGCAGAGGTTAATCAGCTCACGGCCGTTTGCAAGAACACGCACCCCCTGAGGAGTGGTGATGATCTTTTCATTTTTCGCCATGCCGCCCGCTTCGATTTCTTCGCAGGTCGCACGGAAGAAGTTAAGTGCAGACTTCATATCAAAATTCTCCTAACTATATTTTGTCGGCTTGCAGTACAATTCGGTATTCCCGAATCCGCACCCAAACTCTGTCAATCTATTTCGTTTGAAAGTTTTTGAAGATGGGGTTCGGGGAAGAAACTTTTTCCAAAAAGTTTCTTCCCCGATAAACCTTATTTATTGAGATTGGTCCAGTCGAGGATGACTTTGCCGGAGTTGCCGGAGTTCATGGCTTCGAAGCCCTGTTCGAAGTCGCGAACGTCGAAGCGGTGGGTTACGATGCCGGCGATGTCGAGGCCGCCCTGGAGCATAGCCTGCATCTTGTACCAGGTTTCGTGCATCTGACGGCCGTAGATACCCTTGATGGTGAGGCCGTTGAAGATGACCTTGTTCCAGTCGAGCTTGGCGTCCTGACGGAGCAGACCGAGCTGTGCGATGCGGCCGCCGTGAACCATGTGGTCAACCATGGTGTTCAGACCGGACTGTGCGCCGGACATTTCCAGACCGACGTCGAAGCCTTCCACGATGCCGAGATCCTTCATGAGATCGTCGAGGCTTTCCTTGGAGGTGTTGATTGCGTACTTAACGCCGAGCTTCTTGGCGAGGTCGATACGGTAGTCATTGAGGTCGGTGATGACAACATAGCGCGCACCGCAGAACTGAGCAACGCAGGCTGCCATGATGCCGATCGGGCCGGCACCGGTAACGAGAACGTCTTCACCGACAACGTCAAACGCGAGTGCGGTGTGAACGGCGTTTCCGAAGGGATCGAAGAAGGAGTACATTTCTTCCGGGATGTTGGACGCGCAGGGACGAACGTTGGTTTCCGGAATGACGAGATATTCCGCGAACGCACCGTCACGGTTTACACCGACGCCGATGGTTTCCTTGCAGAGGTGACCGTTGCCCGCGAGACAGTTGCGGCACTTGCCGCAGACGATGTGACCTTCGCCGGAAACGATCTGGCCGACTTCGTAGCGGGTCGCGTTCTTGCCGGTTTCGACGATTTCGCCGACGTATTCGTGACCGATGACGCGCGGAACCTGAATGGTGTCCTGAGACCACTGGTTCCAGTTGTAGATGTGCAGGTCGGTGCCGCAGATCGCGGTCTTGTGAATCTTGATCTTTACGTCGTTGTCGCCGCAGACGGGTTCCGGAACTTCGTCCATCCAAAGGCCGGGCTTCGCATATTTCTTAACAAGTGCAAGCATGATGATTACTCCTCGTTCTATGTATATTATTATGGGATTTTCTGTCGGTACAACATAATGATATCACAGATCACGCCATTTGTAAATAGCAAAAATGAGTTAGCGGGATATAGTTTTTTTCTATAGAAACAGTTTGGAATAATTCGGATTTGCCGGAATTCTGCAAGATTGCACAAGATATGTCCTGGGGATTCTGGGCAGTGGGTATTTTTTCTTGGGAATGCGTTCCCCCTTGCACTCCCCCCATCTCTGTGATATAATGAAGAAAAACACCAGAAAAGGAGAACCTTCAAACTATGAGAACTGGAATCTGTACGACCGATTTTGAAATTGCGGGACAGACACCGCTTGCCGCCGACCGGCTGTTCGGACGGATGCAGGAGCTGGGGTTCGCGTGTACGCAGTTTGCGTTTTCGTCCATCCGGGAGAGCGAATTTACCCCCACCGGACGGATCGAGATTCCCGACCGCATTCCGACGGCCGCGCTGGATGCCGCCGCACGGTGCGCGGACCGTTATGCCGTCCCGATCGAGGTCATCAACGGAACGTTCAATATGGCGCATCCGGACGGGGACGTCCGCCGCGAGGGCATCCGACGCTTCGCTCTGCTGACCGAAGCTGCCGAAATTCTTGGGGCAAAATATATCTCCCTTTGCTCCGGCACACGATTCGAGGAACACCTCTGGACGTATTCTCCTGAGAATCATACCGCCGCCGCGTGGAACGATATGCTCGATACCATCAAGCGCGCCGTGGAACTCGCCGAACGCCGCGGGATTGTCCTCGCCATCGAGTCCGAAGCCGCCAATATCATTGATACGCCGGAGAACGCACGCCGCGTCATGGATGAAGTCGGCTCCGACTGCCTCAAAATGATCCTTGACTGCGCGAACCTGTTCCACGTCGGCCGCGCACATCCCGAGTATGTGCAGGAAACCATCGGCCATGCCTTCGAGCTGTTCGGCGAGGATATCGTCATCGCGCACGGCAAGGATATCCGCGAGGGCGACGGCATCGACTTCTGCGGAACCGGCCGCGGGATTGTCGATTTTGCGTTCACCGCGCAGATGCTGAAAAAATACGGATATGCGGGCGATATGTTCCTGCACGGCATCTATGACGAAAACGATATGCCGTTCGCACTCGCCCACTGGACGGCTGCCGAAAAATCAGCGGAATAAATGAAAGGAGTACCACCCAATGTTATCCCTTCCCATTATCAACGGTCAGTCCACGGCCGCAACCCGCCCCGCATTCCTGCACGAACTGCGCCGCGCCGGTGTTGACCGCGTGTTTATCTGCCCCGGCAATCCGTTCGGCGACGAAGAACGGATTCGTACCGAAATGGCTCTGCTGACCGAAAACATCAACTTCTATAAAGAAAATGGCTACGAGGTCGGCGTCTGGATCAATGGCCTCGGACACGGCGGCACGCTCGCGCACGAACACGCCAAAAAAGCCCAGAACTTCACCCTCATCGTCGGTCTCGGCAACGGCGGAACCTCGTCCGACTCGTTCTGCCCCACCGATCCCGAATTCTACGGAATGTACAAGGACTATATCCGTCACCTCGCGCTCGCCGGTGCGCCGATGATTATGATCGACGACGACCTGCGGATCGCGCTTCACGGTGCCGTCGGACTCGGCTGTGCCTGCGAACGCCATCTTGCGATGTTCAACGAACGCGTGAACGACGGTCATACCTACACCCGCGAAGAACTGGCGGCTGTCCTCTTCACCGGCCCCGCAACGCCGCTCCGCAAGGTCTGGCTCGACCTCATGGGCGATACCATGCGTGACTTTGCCCGCGGTCTGCGCGAAGTCGTGGATTCCGTTGACCCGTCCATCCGTCTCGGTCACTGCGCGTGCCTTCCGACGTGGGACATCGACGGCATCGACAGCATCGAAATGGCGAAGATTTTCGCCGGAAATACCCGCCCGTTCCTCCGTCTGATCGGTGCGCCCTACTGGACGGACGGCCGTTCCTTCCACACGACCGGAACCGGCAGCATCATCGACATCGAACGGATGCAGCTTTCGTGGTGCCGCGAAATTGCACCGGAAGTCGAAGTCTTCACCGAAGGCGACGTCTACACCCGCCCGCGCTACAACGTTCCCGCGACCTATCTTGAAGGATTCGATCAGGTGCTGAACGCCGAAAACACCTCGGACGGCATCCTCAAATACATGATCGACTACAGCTACCACCCGTATTTTGAAACCGGCTACATCGACCGCCATGTCTACAACAAGCCTCTGCGCGATGCCCAGACGGAAGCGTTCCACGGCAAGGAAACCGTCGGCGTATACGTTTACGAAGTCATGCACAAGCTCGCCGATCTCGACTGCACCGGTCTGTCCGAAGGGGAAATCATCGCCCGCTTCACGCCCGCATCCGTGAATTTTGCGAATGCTACCTCTCTGCCGATCGCGTTCAAGCGGAACGACGATACGAACTGCGCGCTGATTTTCGGCGAAAACGCCAAGTATGCGGACGAAAATCTGTTGAAAATGCCGCTGATCCTCGACCTCACCGCCGCACGAATCCTGACTGCACGCGGTCTTGACGTTGGTCTGACCGCAGCGGAAGACGTTCCCGCCCCCGGCAGAGAAACCTTCCCGGACTGGCACCCCGATGGGGGTGAGACCCTTCCTACAGGTACCGGCGGACGGTTTGCGAAGCTCACTCCCGCAGACGGTGCGGAGGTTCTGAACACGTTTATGTCCGGCGGCGAATCCTGCCCGATGGCATACACCTACGAAAACGCGGACGGCGGACGGTTCCTCGTTTACGCGTTCGATGCAGAAAGCATTGACCCGAAGGGTGCGATTTTCCGCGGATATCCGCGCCAGAAACAGCTCTTCCGCGCAATCACATGGCTCCAGCAGGGCAAGCCGCTTCCGGCATCCGTCATGAAGGAACCCGGTCTGTACGTTCTCTGCAAGCGTCACGGGGATGAACTGGCCGTTGGTATCTGGAACCTCTGGCATGATCTCGGTATGCCGAAGGAAATTCCGCTTGACGGCGCATACAGCGAAATCCGCGGCATCGGTGATACCAAGGTGACGCTCGACGGCGATACCGTTCGCATGGATACGGTCATCCCGCCGTACGGATTCGCGGGATTTGTGGTTAAAAAATAATATGAAACAACGCTATATCGACCTCGTGGAGCAGGCGGTGAACGCCTATACGGACGAACATATTGCCGCCTACACCCGCGAGGTTCGTGAAAACGGTCTGCGGGAACACGGCTATCCCCGTCTGACCGCCAACATCGGATTTCTTCTGACTGTCGGACGTGCGCGGCATCCGGAATGGCGGGAAATGTTCGCCGATATGATGGAACTCTGCTGCCGTGAAATTCTCGTCGCCCGTGCGCGGACAGATGCCGCCGGAAACGATTTTTCCGTCAAAGAAATTGTCTTCTGCCTCGAAGAAGTGGAAAAAGCGGGACTGTTTGACCGTACGGTGACGGACGGATGGCGGAAAATCCTCGCGCAGATTGATCCGTATGCCGTCTATACCTGCATTGCCGCACGTCCGCCGGTAAGAATCAGCAACTGGGCGGCGTTCGGCGCGGCAAGCGAACAGACGAGAACGGCGGCGGGCATCGGAAACGAACGGGATTTCATCGAAAATCAGGTGCTGTCCCAGATTCTTTCGTTTGACGAAAACGGAATGTACCGCGACCCGAACGAACCGATGGTCTACGATTTTGTGACCCGTCTTCAGCTTGCGGTCTGCCTCGCGGAAGGCTATAACGGCAAGGGAAAAGACGAACTCGAGGACGCGTTCGACCGTTCGGCACTTCCCACGCTCCTTATGCAGTCGGTCAGCGGGGAAATCCCGTTCGGCGGACGGAGCAACCAGTTCCTGCACAACGAAACATTCTACGCCGCCCTGTGCGAATTCTACGCTGCCCGGTATGCCAAGCGCGGCAATATGTATGGAACTGGCGGGACAGTTCAAATCGGCGGCACGTCTGGCGGCGGACAGCATCGGACGCTGGCTGACCGCAGACGAAGTGCATCACATCAAAAACCGTTGGCCGCTTGACAGCCGCATGGGCTGCGAAGGCTACGGCTATTTCGACAAATACATGGTCACGATGGGTTCGTGGGCGTATCTGGCATACCGGTTTGCGGATGATTCGATTCCGGAGGTTCCCTGTCCGGCACAGACCGGCGGATATGTGTGGGAAACCGGCGAACATTTCCACAAGATGTTTGGTGCCTGCGGAGGATATTTCCTCGAATTCGAGAAAAATGCCGACCCGCATTACGATGCCTGCGGTCTCGGGCGGATTCACCGGCGCGGCGTTCCGGGCGAACTCTGCCTGTCCGTCCCGTTTGCAGTGCATCCGAACTATACCATCGGCGAAAACAATCCGCGTGCGCTGTCGCTGTGTTCCTCGGTCGAAAAGGACGGTGTGCGGCAGTACGGCGCGGATGTGTCCTACCGTACAATATCCAAGGAAGTGTCGCCGGAAACGGTAACGGTCACGCTGGAAAACGCGCTCGGCGTGACGGAAACCTGTGAAATTACGGAAAACGGCGTGTCGATCCGCATTCACGGCGGTACGGGAACGGCGTATGAGATTCCCGTATTCGCCTCTGACGGTGCGGAATCCACGGAAATTGCACTGTCCGCAAATCATCGGGAACTTACCGTAACGCATCGCGGCTTCCGCTGCCGGTATACAACGGACGGAACCTTCGCGGATACCGGCGAAACCGTCCGCAACCGGAACGGCGAATACCGGCATTACCGTGCGGTCGGTACGGACAATGCGGTACACGTTTCGGTGGTGCTTGAACCCATATAGAATTGAAAAATGCTCCTGCCATTTTGATCCGGCAGGAGCATTTTTTATTTGGTTTTGTCCTCCACGGCAAACGGACGGTATGTTTCGATGATTTCCCGGTAACGCGGGTTGTCGTCGTAGCGTTCAAACCGGAACGGCGGCTTGCTCAGGCGGTCGAGACGGAACCAGACCGCATTGCATCTGCATCCGTCCCAGACTTTCCGCATATCGTACCGGCTTCCGCGCAGGAGCGGCGACGTGTGGATGATTTCTTCGTTGTCAATGTCGTCAATCGCCTTGTCATGCCGGAAGGCGCGTTCCAGATAATCCAGCGCGGTGTCGTCCTGTCCGGCTTCGCTGTAAAGGCGGAACAGGGCAAGGCAGGTGTCCGCCAGTCCGCTGTGGCACACGTCGCAGTCGAACTCCGGAAATACCGCGTCCGCGACGGTCAGCGTGCGTTCGAGAATGCCGATCCGTTCTTCGGCGGTAAGTCCCTGCCGCTGGACGGCGATGCAGTACATCTGCCACAGAACCCGTTCCATCGCCGTGTCGATAAAGTTTGCCATTGCCGCAAAATCGCGCTCGTCCCCGTTCGGATAGATGCCGGTCAGGGCAAATTCGCGGGAGGCGAACAGCGAGGGGAGACGGTTCGCGCAGTCCGCCGCACGGTCGTACTCGCCGCATTCGCCGTATACGCAGATCAGGGATGTGATCGCGTCGTAGCGCAGTTCGTCCACGGTGCATTCGTCCATGACATAACCGCAGAGCCGTTCGATTTCTTCCCGTACGGAAGGCATATCGTCCGTATCGAGCAGGGATTCGACGTATTTGACGATGATCCGGAAGTCAAACGGAAAGTCCGCGTATGCCTGCCGGATGAGGGATTTCTTTGCATCGTGATTCCCGATATGCCGGAAATGTTCGTACTGACGGAGGATATCCGCGATTTTCCGTTCGCGTTCTTCCTCGTTCCGTCCCATCAGCGTGTCCAGCGGAACGCCGAAATAGTCCGCGAGAGGAATCAGAAAGGTGATGTCCGGGTACCCTTCCCCGCGCTCCCATTTGGAAACGGACTGCGGTGCCACACCGAGATGGGCGGCAAGGGTTTCCTGCGTGATCCCGCGCCGGGTACGCAGCGTTTTGATGGTATTGCCGATTTGCAGATTCATGGAAATTCTCCGCTTTCGTTGGATTCAGGCTGCCTGTGGCTATAGAATACCATATCCTCCGGCATCCGTCAATGACCGCTCCGGTGCGGGAACTCAACGCAAAAGCGGATCTGCACTTTTACAGGGAACCGGTTTCAAAAATTTTCGTGAATTCCATAAAATTCGCCTGATTTCCGTTCACGGCGAGGACTTCGTATTCCGTCGTGCCGGAGAACGGACGACTGTACATCTCGATCCGGTAGACCCAGCGGTTCCCGACGACAAACGGAAGCATGGTTCCGTCGTCCGTCACCGCAGATTCCTGCAGAACGAGCGCGGAACGTTCCGGATATTCCCCGAAGCGTTCGATTTCCTCACGGACAATGCCCACGCCGCGCTTCCAGAAAACGGTTGTGCGCGTATTCCGTACGGCGGAATCCATGCGCCACTCTTCGCAGCCGTCCATCGTACCGCCGTCCCATTCCACAGACACATTCGTCCGTACAAACGTCAGCGTGTGATCGTCGGCGGCCGCCCTGACGGAATCGCCGGGATTCATTGAACCGTCATGAAGCAGGCGGTCGGCGAGTTCGTAGGTATAGAACAATCCGCACGCCGCGTAGAACTGAAGGTCGAAATTGTACATATTGAAGCAGCGGTAGTCGCCGGAAACCAGCGCATTTCCGCGGCGTTCGTAGCCGTAGCCGCCGAAGCTGGCGAAGCATCGGTCATGATCGGCATCACGCAGGTCGTCAATGGCGCGGACAGCCCCTTTGGCAATGCCGTAACGGACAGTGTCCGCCGGATCGGTTTCGGTCACGCGGACGAAATACGCGCGGGCATCGTCGAATTCGCCGCAGTCATGGAGAGCCTGTGCGAGGTCGAATTCAAGAGCGGCACGGAGGATGTTCCAGCCGTGGCTGTCTGCGAACGGGAGAAGTTCGTCCCGGATTTTCGTGACCTTTTCCGGGTCATCGAGGAAGCGGTATTCCTCCTCGCAGACCTCGGTGAGTGCGTCCTCGTCTCCGAGGCGGACGGCGATATCTTTGATTTCGGCAAGCTGTTCCGGGGTTTTCAGGTCAGGATCGTAGGCGTACCCGCGGAATTTGGTCAGCATGAGAAGGGTGTCGCGTTCATCGGAGGCGGGCATAGCTTCAATTTCGGCGATAAGTTTGTCGTATTCGGGGCGGAAATTCGCCTTGTCGTGGCGGAAATACTTGCGGAGCGCACGGATGCGTTCCATGACGGATTCCACGATTTCCGAATTGGGGGTATTGTTTCTGTTCATTCCATAGTCCTTTCTGAGCTTGTTTCTGCCTTCGCTGAGCCGCCATTTGACGGTTCCTTCGGGAATGCCGGTTTTGTCGGCAATTTCCCGGACGGAATACCCGTCGAAATAATGAAGTTCGAGGGTTTCGGCAAGCGGCGCGGGCAGCGAACGGACGGTCATGCGAAGCTCTTCCGCCGCCGTATTTGCACTGCCGAACCCATCCTCGCCGAGCGTCTCGCAGATTTCCTCAAACGAAACGCGGTCGGGCGCATGAACCGCGCATTTTTTGGCGCGGTTGACGGCAATCCGGCAAACCCACGCGCCGAACCTCGAAGGTTCGCGGAGGGAGCCGAGCTTGAGCCACGCGGTAATGAAGGCCTCCTGCACGGCGTCCTCAGCGTCGTCGGAGGAAACCGCGCGGTATGCGGCGGCGAGGACGATCCGGTGCCAGCGAAGGACAAGTTCACCGAAGGCATCGCAGTCATCGGAAGCGGCCGCCCGGACGAGTTCGGCATCGGTCATGGTACGGTATCGCATGATGTCTCCTTTAGTGGTATGTAATTTTGCAGCTGCTGACTATAAGAGTCCATGCGGATGCAGAAAGGTTGGGTCAAACAAAAATTTTTTCAAAAAAATCAGGGACTGCCTATTCAAGCAGTCCCGTGAAATACCGGAACGCCGTGGGGACGGCGTAGTCCGTGCGGATTTCGTCCGCGTTTGCCCATGTCAGGGTACCGTCTTCGGCAATGACATGGACTTCGTAACCGATCATGTGCCATTCGAGATGGCTGAAAATGTGCTTTGCCGTTCCGAGCGGACGGATTTCTGCGACTTTTCCGGAAACTTTGCACTTTTCCACAGCTTCTTTTCCGGAGAGATGACCGGCGGCGTTCGGAAATTCCCACATACCTGCAAGAATACCCGCGTCCGGACGTTTGCGGAGAGCGTAACGGTTCCCGCATTTCACAAGCAGAACGGTGCGTTCCTCGATGCGGCGGGCTTTTTTGCCGCTTTTGACCGGGTAGCAGTCCGTCGTCCGGGTGGCGAATGCCTGACAATGTCCGCATACCGGACAGCCCAGACAGCGCGGAGCCGTGTTCGGCAGACAGACCGTCTCGCCGAGTTCCATCAGGGCTTCGGTCAGAAGTCCCGCCTCACGCCCGACCGGATAGACCGCACGCAGGCGTTCGCGGACGTTCGTTTTCGTCTTTTCAAGCGCGATGTCCTCCGACGATGCGGTGATCCGGCTGATGACGCGCAGAACGTTTCCGTCTACGGCAGGTTCCGGCTGCCCGAAGGCAATGGACGCGATCGCGCCGGCGGTGTAGTCGCCGATGCCGGGAAGACGGCGCAGTTCGTCTGCCGTTCCGGGAAGCTCACCGTTGCAGTCGGATACGATCACCTGTGCGGCTTTTTTCAGATTCCGCGCACGGCTGTAGTAACCGAGCCCTTCCCACAGCTTCATGAGTCGGTCATCCGGTACGGCGGCAAGGTCGGCAACCGTCGGCAGTTCGGCAAGAAACCGACGGTAATACGGAATCACCGCCTCGATGCGCGTCTGCTGAAGCATGATTTCGGAGATCCAGACGTGGTACGGCGTCGGCGATTCCCGCCACGGAAGCGGTTTCCGGACGGTTTCGTACCAGCGGATGAGCAGAGGGACAAGTTCGTTCATAAAATAACCTCGTTCAAGCCGTTATTCCGGTTTCTGCGGTCCGACGACTGCCTCCAGGGTTTTGAGGGTCTCGTCGGGGGTGCAGGTGCGGTAGTGGACGTACAGCATATCCCCCTCGACCAGAACGGTTCCGGAGAAAAAGGCGGAGCCGGCGGGATTTTTGTGAACGGAAACAATCGTGAAACGCGGCGGCCAGAGAATATCGCGGATCTCTTTGCCGACCGCGAAGGAACCCGGCATGACTTCCAGCGTGCGATGCACTGTCTGAACGGGACGTCCGGCGTTTGCGGCCTCCGTTTTGCTTTCAACTACGGTTTCGGTGAACGCCGTGATGCCGATCGTTTCGATCACGAGGAACGCGATGCTGATCCCGATCCCGATCGGCAGAAGATTCGGCAGTCCGTTCAGGATTTCAATGGAAAAGGCCAGTGCCATCAGCGGCGTACGGGACGCCGCACTGAGGAACGACGCGATGCCGATGACCACCATCAGCGCGTAATGTTCTTCCGGAAGAATGCCGATTGCCGTCATCGCTTTCCCGCAGAGGGCACCGAGAATCGCGCCGAACGCAAGCATCGGGACGAACAGACCGCCGGTGACATCCGTATTTGTGGCAATCAGAAGAAGAAATGCGCGGATCAGAAGGAACAGAATCAGCGAATACCAGACTCCGTGTCCCTCGATCATTTCGTCCACCAGACCGTGACCGGAGCCAATGCAGTCGGCGGAGAAGAAGCCGATCAGGGAAACAACGGCGAAAATCGAGACGACCTTGACCGTAAACGGGACAGGCTGAAGGGTATGCCGGATCACATTCCGGAGAATGCAGTAGGCTCTGGTGAAAGCGGCGGCACTGAATCCGACCGCCAGCCCGACAATGACGGCCGCCCAGAGATAACACAGCGGAAGCGCGTCCATATCGGCGAACGTAAACAGGGCGTAATCCATTCCGGCGAGCGGGCAGAGTGCCTGCATCACAGCGGACGCGGCGAGAACGGCAATGGAGGCGGCGAGGAAGATCATCGGGGAAAAATGCCGGTGCGCTTCCTCAAACGCGAAGAGGATGCCGGTCAGGGGAGAGCCCGTCGCGGCAGCAAATCCGGCACACGCACCGCCGGTCATAATGTAGCGGTTCCACGCGGGGTGCTTCCGGACAATGCCGCGTCCGACGGCGGTGCCCATCTGGACGCTGGGACCCTCGTTGCCGAGCGGAACTCCGCAGAGATAGGTCAGCATGGCGGACGTGAAAACAAAAACGATGCTCTTGACCCAGTGGAACGGGATCAGTCCCTTGACGATGGCGATGGCCGTGGGAATTCCGCCGCCCCGGCAGTCCGGGATTTTGCGGAGAATGACCGACGCCGCCAGACCGAGGAGTGCCGCTCCGCCGATCAGAAGCGGGAGAAACGCGGGTGTCTCCCGGACAGAAGCATAAAGGTCGCCGGAAAGGTCGATGACGGCACCGGCGCAGAGTTTGAAGAGAAAAATCAGAACTCCCGTACCGGCACCGGCGATTCCGGAAAACAGCAGGCAGGGGAGAAGGATATTTTTGATGTAGGTAAGACGGGAATTGTGCATAGAGGTCTCCGTGGAATGATATGGGGTATTATGCTGCAAATAGAGCCATTATTATAACACAATCGTTCCGGTTTTGCAACAAAATTTGTGAAATCTGCCACGGCAACAGCATTTACTTTTCGGGAAGCGACATGATATAATGTAGAAAACCAAACTGATCGGGGGAACCCTGTATGCCGTATAAAATTGTCGGATTTGCGGAATGTCTGAACCGCATCATGAAAACCCGCGGACTGTCCGCAGCAGACCTTGCCGCTCTGCTGAACCTCAAAAGCAAGACCACCGTTGTACGGATTCTCCAGAACAACGCGGGTGAAAAAGCGATTCTGAACTTCCGGAATCTTCTTGCGAACAGCAGTGAACTTGCCCTGACCGCCGAGGAACTCCAGAAGCTGGACGACTCCGTGTCCTGTCAGCGAAAAGAGACGGATCAGAATCTTCTGTTTGGCGAGCTCTGGGCACTGCTGTACCGCCGGAAGGTGCCGCGCGGGGAGGTTCGTCTGCTGGGGAACGAACAGTACACAACTCTCACGGAATTCGGGAACGCGCTGTACGCGGAAGACGTGGACTGTCTGGTCATCAACTGCGGATTCCATTCCTTTGTGGATGCCGCCGCGCAGTTCATGGAAAAGCACACCGCGCATTCACTCTCCATGGCGCAGTATTTTTGCAGTGCGGGCGACTATCCGCGCCGGATGGTTCAGATGATCGGGCGGATCGTACCGATTCTGGCGCAGGACAACTATATGGCGTACACGGTCACGCAGGAGCTTCCGGACGGATGTTTTGATCTGCACGCCGTAGCGGTACGGTGCGGATCGGGAAAGGAATACGAGCTTCTCTTCTGCAACGACCGGACGGCACTTCTCACAGAAGGGGAAGGTCTGTACCGGAAGTGGCAGAGTTTTCTCAGCGGATTCACGGTCATGCCGGTCAAGAGCGTAAAAAGCCCGGATGCCTACAATTTTATCGGGTTTATGGAGCATTACCGGAAGATCGAGGACGGGCATGACATTTACAAATTCCGTCCGGATTTGTGCATCAACTGCATACCGGTACCGATCATGAAAGCGGCATTTCTGGAGGGTTATGAAGCCATTGGCTGGACCGCTCCGAAGGACACGTTTGCCGCGCTTGTTGCCATTCAAAAAAAGCGGTACGCCAACGTTCATTCCCGGAAGCAGACCACGCATCTGGTCATATCGGCCAAAGCCATGCGGACATTTGCGGAAACGGGGCGGATGGCGGATCACCTCTACACAATGCGCCCGTTCACCGTGGACGAGCGTCTACAGATTCTGCGTACCTGTCTGAAAGACATGGGGGCAGACAGTCCGAAAAACTTCCACATCCATCTGTTATGCGAAGAAGACGAGGAACGCATCTACGCCAACGAATACCCGATCGAAATGGTCTGCTACGACGGTTCCTGCGTTCAGCTCACCCCCGCTTTGACCGACTACGACTTCCAGAAGGGGCACTCGGAACTCTTCATCGAGCAGGAAATCTTCCGGAAATTGTTTGTGGACTTCTTCATGAACGATTTGGTTCAGTATCACACTCTTCCGGAAGACTGCACGGCGGAGTTGTTCCGGGAGCTGATTGCGGAGCTGGAGGCGGAAGTTTCCGGGGAAACCTTTTGAGAAAACAATGGTTTGAAATTCTATAAAAAATTCCCCAACGTTCCTCCGCCCGCGTACCTTGCGTATTTTATCCCCCCGCAAAAACGCCGCATCCTATTGTAATTCCGGAAAAAATATCGTATAATGTCCATACAGGCACTACGCCGGAGAACGAAAAATACAATACAGAAAGGAACAATCCCATGAAACAGCAGCAGGCATTTGCAGGAAAGGAAAAAATGCTCAAGGGCGGTCTTCACTGCCATACCACCCGTTCGGACGGACGCGGCACTCCCGAAGAAGTCATCCGTCTCCATCACGAAAACGGCTACGATTTTCTCGCGCTGACCGACCACCGTTACTACAACTACACCAATTTTGCGCCGGACGTACCGATCACGATCCTCCCGGGCATG
>SVQN01000133.1 GCA_015065295.1 Oscillospiraceae bacterium | reverse complement strand
CGGCATCGGTGATAATGCTTGTTGTCGGTGTGATTCTGAGAAGTGTGGTGATCCTGTGCTTATAAACAAAAAAAGTCCCCACGGCGGAGATATTTACACAAATTCTGTCCGACTGGATTTTTCGGCAAACATCAATCCCGCCGGTATGCCCGATGCGGTGAAACAGGCTCTGCATCATGCGGTGGAAAACTGCGGGAATTATCCCGACCCGTACTGCACGGAGCTTCGGCGGAAAATTGCGGAACACGAACAGATACCGGAAGACCGTATTCTCTGCGGAAATGGCGCGGCGGAACTGATTTACGCCTATGCGTTCTCTTTGCCGAAAGAGAAGCCTGCGCTGATCGTCTCGCCTACGTTCTGCGAGTACGAACAGGCACTTTCCGCAGCCGGTATCAGAGTAGACCATTACATAATGAAAGAATCCGACGAATTCCGGCTTACGGAAGATTTTATACAGACGGATTTTGCTGAATACAATGCGGTTTTCCTCTGTTCGCCGAACAATCCCACCGGAATCACCGTGGAACCGTCGATTCTTCACGCAATTGCCGGAACCGGTGTGCGGCTGTTCTGCGATTTCTGTTTCCTCGATCTGACCGGAACGCCGGAAAAATACAGGATTCCCTCACTCCTTGAAACCTGTCCGAATCTCACAATCCTGCGTGCCTTCACGAAAAGCTATGCCATGGCAGGCGTGCGGCTCGGGTATGCGATGAGTGGGAATACGCAATTTCTTGCGGCAATGTCAACGAAAACACAGTGCTGGAACGTATCTACGCTTGCACAGGCGGCAGGAATTGCGGCGATGGAATGTACGGATTGGCTGACGGAATCGGTCAGGAAGATTTCCGCCGAACGCCGGCATCTGACCGAAGAACTCACACATCTCGGTATCCGCGTATATCCGGGAGAGGCAAACTATCTTCTGCTGTATTCGGATGCCGGTTTATACGAAAAGCTGATGGCGCACGGGATCATGGTGCGGGACTGCTCGAATTACATCGGTCTTTCATCAGGATTTGTCCGCATCGCCGTCCGCACAAGAGATGAGAACGACCGTCTGCTGACCGAACTGAAAGAGGTACTCAAATGAAACAAGCAAAACCGATTATGATACAGGGCACCATGTCCAACGCCGGAAAGAGTCTGATCTGCGCCGCGCTCTGCCGCATTTTCAAACAGGACGGCTACAAAGTGGCTCCATTCAAATCGCAGAACATGGCACTCAACTCCTTCATTACCGACGAGGGTCTGGAAATGGGACGGGCACAGGTCGTGCAGGCGGAAGCGGCAGGCATCAAGCCGTCCGTGCTGATGAATCCGATTCTGTTAAAGCCCACCACCGATGTCGGGTCACAGGTGATCGTGAACGGCGAAGTGCGCGGGAATATGCGTGCGGCGGACTATTTCAAATATAAGAAACAGCTCATCCCCGATATCCTGCACGCCTACAACACCCTCGCCGCAGAGAATGACATCATCGTCATCGAAGGTGCGGGAAGTCCGGCGGAGATCAATCTGAAAAGCACGGACATCGTCAACATGGGCATGGCGAAGATGGTAAACGCGCCTGTTCTGCTGGTCGGCGATATTGACCGCGGCGGCGTGTTTGCCCAGCTTTACGGCACCGTCGCACTTCTGGAAGACGACGAGAGGGCAATGGTAAAGGCGACCGTCATCAACAAATTCCGTGGAGATGTAAAGATTCTCGAACCGGGACTGGATATGCTGTATGATCTGGTGAAGGTGCCCTGTGCCGGTGTGGTTCCTTACACCCATGTGGATATCGACGACGAGGACAGCCTGTCCGAACGTCTGACCGCCGGAGAACGGAAGGAGATCGACATTGCGGTGATCTCTCTGCCGCGCATCTCCAACTTCACGGATTTCTCGCCGTTTTCCCGTTTTGCTACCGTCTCTCTGCGCTATGTGAAGAATGTGTTTGAGATTGGTTCGCCCGATATGATTATCATTCCCGGCACAAAATCCACCATTTCCGATCTGAAATGGATGCGTCAGAACGGTCTGGAAGCGGAAATTCTGAAAAAAGCCTCCCGCGGTACACCGGTGTTCGGGATCTGCGGCGGTCTTCAGATGCTCGGCAAGACCATCTTCGACCCGTATCAGACCGAAAGCGGCGGCGAGATTGCCGGTATGGGACTTCTGCCCATCGACACGGTGTTCGCAAAAGAAAAGACCCGTACCCAGACCGAAGGTGCTTTCGGGAAAATCGAAGGAATATTCGGCGGACTGAACGGTCTCACCTATCGCGGATACGAGATTCACATGGGACAGAGCGATACCACCGCCGCTGTGGTGCAGAACGGCAGTGTATACGGCAGCTACATCCACGGGATTTTCGATGAAAACGGCATTGCCGAAACCATCCTCCGTGCGCTGTGCGAAAAACGCGGGCTGACGTTTGACGAAAACGCCGTGTTCGATGTCCATGCATACCGGGAAGCTCAGTACGACAAACTGGCGGATGCGGTGCGTGAGGCTCTGGACATGGATCTGGTGTACAAAATTCTGGAGGAGGGCGTATGATTCATCTTTACTGCGGAGACGGAAAAGGGAAGACTACAGCCGCCTGCGGACTTGCCGTCCGTGCTGCCGGAAGCGGAATGCGGGTGCTGTTCGTGCAGTTTTTCAAAAGCGGAAAATCCTCCGAAGTGACGGCACTCGAAAAACTCGGGGTTGTCACGGCGCATCCGGGAGTTCACTACGGCAGATACAGGTCTTTGGATGACGGTAAAAAAGCCGAAATCCGGGACAGCTATGGGGAACTGCTGACTGATGTGATTGCTCATGCGGCGGAGTATGATCTGATTGTTCTGGATGAAGCGGTTTCGACCTACGGTTACGCCATGATCGACCGGGAACAACTGATGGAGTTTCTCAGACTGGAAGGCAGTCGGCGGGAAATCGTGCTGACCGGACGGGATCCTCTGCCGGAACTGACGGACGCGGCGGATTATGTGACCGAGATGAAAAAAGTGAAGCATCCGTTTGACGGTGGAATTGCGGCCAGACAGGGAATTGAATACTGAAACAAAAAGCGTTTGCGAATTCACAAAAATCCGCAAACGCTTTTTCTCATTCCGCCGCACGATACCGCATACACGGTCGTCCCCCGGTTCCGTAATCCATTTCTCCTTCCGCCATGCCGCTTTCTTCCAGATAATTCATATACCTCCGCACCGTCACACCGGTCAGTCCCACCTGCGCGGCAATCTTCTCTCCCGTCAGCCAGATTCCCCTGTTCTGCTTCATATAATCCAGAATCCGGTGAAGCGTTTTTTCCTGAATTCCTTTCGGATAAACCGCTTCGTTTTTTCTGCGGGAATTATCAATGATGTGATCGATGCTTTTCTGGTTCAGCGTGTCCAGTTCCTTCAGCGCACTGGTCTGCGTGATGAATTTTTCCAGAGCCATCCGGAACCGTTCAAAGGTAAACGGCTTGACCAGATAGTCAATGATCCCAGCATGAAGGGCTTCTTCCAGGGAATCACGGTCGTTTGCCGCGGTAACCATGATGACATCCA
>SVQN01000054.1 GCA_015065295.1 Oscillospiraceae bacterium | reverse complement strand
AATCCTGCACCCCACACAACGATTAATATCTTTTTTTATTGAAAAGGTTTTGGAAAGGGGATCGGCTCCCTTTCCTACGGAAATGGGGAAAACCTTTTCCTCAAAAAGGTTTTCCCCGAAAACTTAATTTTCTCAATTATTCTCTTGCGGCGTTCATCTTGAGGTAGGCGTTGATGAAGCCGTCGATTTCGCCGTCCATGACGGCCTGGATGTTGCCGTCTTCGAAGCCGGTGCGGGTGTCCTTGGCAAGGGTGTAGGGCATGAAGACGTAGGAACGGATCTGTGCGCCCCATTCGATGTTGGTCTTGTTGCCCTTGATGTCTTCGATCTTGTCCAGCTTTTCGCGCTGCTTGATTTCCATGAGCTTGGATTTCAGCATCTTGAGCGCGGTTTCCTTGTTCTGGAGCTGGCTGCGTTCGGTCTGACAGCCGACCACGATCCCCGTCGGGATGTGAACGATACGGATCGCGGAGTCGGTCTTGTTGATGTGCTGACCGCCGGCACCGCTGGAACGGTGCGCCGTGATTTCGAGTTCTTCTTCCTTCAGTTCGATGGTGTTGTCGTCTTCAAATTCCGGCATAACTTCGACGGACGCAAAGGAGGTGTGGCGGCGTCCGGAGGAGTCGAACGGGGAAACGCGGACAAGACGGTGTACGCCGTTTTCGCTCTTCAGATAACCGTAAGCATTCACGCCTTCGATCATGATGGTCGCGGACTTCAGACCCGCTTCTTCACCGTCCAGCCAGTCGATCAGCTTGACATTGTAGCCGTGACGTTCGCCCCAGCGGGTGTACATACGGTAGAGCATCTGTGCCCAGTCCTGCGCTTCGGTACCGCCTGCGCCCGGATGGAAGCTGATGATCGCGTTGTTCGCGTCGTATTCGCCGGAGAGAAGAATTTCGATTCTCATGCGTTCTTCTTCTTCTTCGATTGCCTTGATTTCGGATTCCACTTCGGGAACCATCGTTTCGTCATTCGCTTCGATTGCCAGTTCCGCAAGGGCAATAGTGTCTTCCAGACGGCCTTCGAGCGCGTGATATTCCGCGATTTTGTCCTTCATCTGCTTGATCTGACGGAGAACTTTGCTGGAGTTTTCCTGGTCGTTCCAGAAGTTTTCTGCCGTCGTCGTCTCTTCGAGGGAGGCAACCTTTTCGGTCAGTTCGTCAATGCGGAGCGCGTTGCCGAGTTCTTCGATGTTTGCTCTGAAATTTTCCAGTCTGTATTTTGCTTCTTCAAGTGCGAGTATCAAGTGTGTATCCTCCAATATTTTTAATAAACGGTTTTGTAATGTATGGTGAAACAATGGATGGGGGAGAGTCCGTCAGATTTCAATGTATTCCAGTTTCAGTTCGCGGACCATCCGCTGAGGTTCCCGTTTGAGCGGATCGTATCGGAAGCGGCGGCAGCAGTGTCCCGCGGGAACGACCCCACGTTTGCCGCACAGCATGGTATCCGGATCGGATAAACGCTGTGCCCGTTCACAGTATTTGCAGAATTTTTCTTCGTTAAGCTCCGTCTTCTTCACATTTCCGACCTCGTTTCTGACAGACATACTTATTCACATACTATTATATATAAAATTCCGCAAAAAATCAAGATAAAATTGAAAACTAAATCCCGCGCTTTGATATCTTGTATAGTTTTGACAGAAGAAGGAGGACAGCAAGCGTCAGAATCCCCGCATTCCACGAAAAAAACAGACCCGAAACGGCAGTGCTTTCCGCCGGAACCAGCGGATGAATCCGGTAAAACAGAACCGACGCCGTTCCGCAGACGATTCCCTGAATCCCTTTGGTGATCCAGAGCAGTTTCGCGGGAATCCCCCGCCGTCCGAGGAAGTTGTAATTCTGCATCATAACGGACAGCCCCGCACAGCCGACCGCAAATCCGGTCATGAAAATGCCCGTGTACCCGCCGACTGCGGCACCGTCCGCACAGCCGGTCGAAAATTCAAAAAGCACGCCGAACACCGGTGCCATCGCCGGAATCAGCCGGGACAGCAGAACCCCCGTGACACGGAAAAAGACAATGTAGGCGCACACGCAGAGACACGCCGACGCACTTTCCGAAACAGCTCTGCACATCTCCTCCGGAAACGTACCGGCGGAAGAATGTTTCCCTTCATCTTCCGATAAATCCTCACTCTGACATAACCGTGCGGCAATGCAGGCAATCAGAACGGCGGACAACGTCTGTATCCCCCATAGAAATCCCCCGTATTGTCTGGAATTCCACAGTGCAGAGACAGTTCCGAACACAAACGCCGGTCCCGCATTGGATGACAACGCGGTCAGCCGTCCGGCGGCATCGGATGAAATCCGTCCCTGTTCATGCAGCGTACAGGCACCGGCCGCACCGACCGGAAATCCGCAGAGAAGACCGGTGAGAATCACGGACGCGGCACAGGACGGCAGCCGGAACAGCCGGTTCAGATGCATCCACTGTCCGAGCGGTGCCAGAAGATCGAACGCCACCATCAGCCGGGCGAGTACCATATACGGAAACAGCGGCGGCAGAACCCGATGGAAAAACAGACCGAGCGTACCGCGGACGGCTTCGCTGGCATACGGTTCGTACACCAGAAGAAGGACTGCCAGAAACCCGACCGTCAGCGTAGCGGCGGCAAACAGAACTTTTCGGAAAATCATAGGAATCCTCCGGACAGCATAGAATAACATCGGTTCATTTCTATGCATCGGAGGTCAGCGTCTTGCCTAAATCCAACGAACGTCCGAAGAAACTGTATGAAATCCTCGCGGAATTCTGCGAAGTGCCGCAGGAGGTTGTCACATCGCTCCCGGTCTTCACCATCCGCGGAAAGCACGAAATCGAGATCACCGGCTGTACCGGAATTCTGACCTACGACAGTCAGCGGATCGTCCTGTCGTTCGGCGAAGGAAAGCGGAAAGAATGCTTCTGCGTCACCGGCGATTCCCTGATTCTGACGGATTTCCGCGAGAATATCCTCTATGTGCGCGGCAATATTCAGTCCGCGTCGTTTGCGGGAGAGGGGGACGGCGATGCTTAACCGGCTTGCGGATTTCCTTTGCGGCTGGCGGACGGTGACGATCCCGCCGGAAGAAAGCGTCCGTATTTTCGACGATCTCTACCGGAACACCATCCCGTTTACAAAGGAACATCGCCGTGCGGACGGAACCATCACCATCCGTGTGCGCGGTTCGGTATGGAAATATCTCGAACAATACGATGCCTGTACGCTCTCGGAGCCGCACGGTCTGCCGGTGGTGCTGGCATTTCTGAAATTCCGTCCGGCACTGGTCCTCGGCATTCTTGCCGCCGCCGCATGGCTGTTTTATTCTACGCGGATTATCTGGGACGTCCGCATTGACGGAGCGGAAAAGACCTCGCCGGAAGCGATCACGGAACTGCTCGCCGAACTCGGCTGCGGCATCGGCGACTATTTTCCGTCCATTGATTTCAACGATCTGCACGCCCGATATGCCGCCGTACAGCAGGATTTAGCGTGGCTGTCCGTGTACATGAACGGGACGGTCGCTGAGGTGCAGGTGCGGGAACTGTGGCCGGACGACCGGCAGATTCCGGCGAAAGGGGTGTACGCCAATATTCTCGCCGACGCGGACGGAATCGTAGAGGAAGTGAACGTCCGGGAAGGGCAGGCGTGCGTCCGGCCGGGTGATCTTGTCCGGAAAGGGCAGGTTCTGATTTCCGGTGTTATCGAACAGAAGGATGAGACCTTTCGTTACGAATATGCCTCCGGGGAAGTGATCTGCCGTACCGCGCAGCCGATTCACACGGAAATCCGAACCAAACGGGAGACAAAAGTCTACACCGGACGGGAAACGGCAAAAAAAAGCATAAAAATTTTCAAAAAAACAATAAATCTTTTCGTAAACAGTGGAACTTTGTATGCGAATTATGATAAAATATATACAATCGAACAGCTATGCCCACTCGGGCTGTGCGAACTTCCGGTCTGGCAGGAAACGACCACTTACCGTGAATACGAAACCGTAACGCAGGACATTCCTCCCGACGATGCTGCGGATGAGGCAATAGCGGAACTTGCGGAGAACATCCGTACAGCGGTGCAGAACGCGGAACTGGTGTCGAAGAGCATCGACGCCGGATTCGCAGACGGTGTGTACCGGATCGACTGTCTGCTGTATCTGCGGCGCGACATCGGCCGGACGGAAGAATTCCCGGTATCGGAAGCCTGTGTCCCCGATACCGGAAAGATTCCATGAAATTATTTGCCAACGAATTCCAGAACCATAACGGAGAAAACAAGATATATGTTCCAGAAGAAAATCACGACTTCCTCATCCGACGTAACCGCCCGGATCTTCGGGAGTTACGACAAAAACATCGCGCGGCTGGAAAGTGAATTTTCCGTCCGCATCCGCAATGTCCAGAACGAAAACGACGACGGCGACACCATCGTGACCGAAGGGGATTCGGCGGAAAATGTCACCATGACCGCGGACGTTCTTTCCTATCTCAAACGGATCGTTTCCTTCGGCGAAGAACCGACCGACCAGAGCGTGGACTATGTCATCGGCATGGTGCGTGAAGGGCGGTTGTCCGAACTTGCCGAGTTCGACGACAGCAGCTTCTTTGTCACCGCCAAGGGAAAACCGATCAAGTCGAAAACCGTCGGTCAGAAGAAATATATTGAAGCGATCCAGAAAAACACCGTCATTCTCGGCGTAGGCCCTGCCGGAACCGGGAAGACCTACCTCGCCGTTGCGTCGGCGGTCAAGGCTCTGCGTGCCCATGAAGTCAGCCGGATCATCCTTACCCGTCCGGCGGTTGAAGCGGGCGAACGTCTCGGCTTCCTTCCGGGCGACCTCCAGAGCAAGATCGACCCCTATCTCCGCCCTCTCTATGATGCGCTGTACGAAATGCTTGGTCCCGAATCCTGTGCCCGCATGATCGAGAAAATGACCATCGAAATCGCACCGCTCGCCTATATGCGCGGACGTACCCTCGACGATTCGTTTATCATCCTCGACGAAGCGCAGAACACCACGCCGGAACAGATGAAAATGTTCCTGACCCGTCTTGGCAATGGCTCCAAAGCAGTCGTCACCGGCGACCCGACCCAGACCGACCTGCCGTACGGCAAAAAGAGCGGCCTGTCCGTCGCCATGCAGATTCTCAAGGGCATCGACGGCATCGCCGTTCACGAATTCACCGACCGCGACGTTGTCCGTCACCGCCTGGTACAGAAGATCATCCTCGCTTACGATAAATACGACCGTGAAAGAAAAGTAAAGGAAGCGGAACGCCGCGAAAAGGAACGCTACCGTCCCGCAAACAGAGACAGAAGAAATGAAAAAGATTAAGATAAAAATCACCCGCCGCCCGCGCGTAAAAATCTACTGGGCAAACGAACAGGACAAATTTGATTCCGGACGTAAGATGAAGGCCCTCATTGAAAAAGCGGTGCGCGGCACGCTCGAATGCGAAAACTTTGAACGCGATGTAATTGTGTCCGTCACCTTTACGGACAACGAAGGTATCCGCGAAAAGAACCGCGAATTCCGTGACATCGACCGCGCGACGGACGTTCTGTCCTTCCCGATGTACGACATGGCGAACGGCGATATGCCGGAAGATGGCATGGACTGTGAACTCGGGGACATCGTCCTGTCGCTCGAACGTGCGGCGGAACAGGCGGTCGAATTCGGCCACAGCTATGAGAGGGAATGCGCGTTCCTCACCGTTCACTCCATGCTGCACCTGCTCGGGTACGACCATGTGAATTCCGAAGAGGAAGACGAAGAAATGCGCGCCCATCAGCGTGTCATCATGACCCATATCGGACTGGAAAGATAAGTCAACGTAAAGAAACGGAGTATAAACTATCATGACAAGAACCGCTTTTATCGCCATTGTTGGCAGACCGAACGTCGGCAAAAGCACCTTAATGAATCATCTTCTCGGCGAAAAGGTAGCGATCGTTTCCTCCAAGCCGCAGACTACCCGCAACCGTATCGCCGGTATTCTCACCAAGGATGAAGATCAGTTCGTCTTTATCGACACCCCCGGCGTTCATAAAGCAAAGAACAAGCTCGGCGAATATATGATGAAATCCGTCCGCTCCACCGTCGGTTCCGCCGACGCGGTTATTCTGATTGCGGAAGCCGGACATCCCGCAGGCGATATCGAAAAGAACCTGATCGGCCAGATCAAGAAATCCGAACTTCCTTCAATCCTCGTCCTCAACAAAATCGACCTTGTCAACCGCGAAAAGCTCGCGGAAACCATCGCCGGTTACGCCGCACTCCACGACTTTGACGCCGTTGTCCCGACCTGTGCGGAAACCGGCAAGAACGTCGGGGACGTTCTTGAAGAAGCATCCCAGTTCCTCTATGAAAGCGACTGGATGTTTGACGAAGACAGCCTGACCGACCAGCCGGAACGTCAGATCGCGGCGGAAATCATCCGTGAAAAGATTCTCCGCACCCTCTCCGACGAAATCCCGCACGGCACTGCCGTTGTCATCGAAGAATTCACGGAAGACGACCGCATGATCCGTATCCGCGCGGAAATCTACTGTGAAAAGCAGTCCCACAAGGGTATCATCGTCGGCAAGAACGGCGAAACCCTCAAAAAGATCGGCTCCTATGCCCGCGAAGACATGGAAAACTTCTTCGGCATGAAGGTCTACCTCAATCTGTGGGTCAAGGTCAAGGAAAAGTGGCGCGACGATACGTTCAGCCTGAACAACTTCGGCTTCAAGCCGGAAGACCTCACCTGATATGGCGCAGACCGAAGACCTTGAAGTGGACGGTCTGGTGATCCGCGAGGTCACGACCGGTGAATCGGATAAAGTCATCACCCTGCTGACCGCAAAACACGGCCGCATCACAATCACCGGCAAGGGCGTGAGCAGTATGAAGAACCGCCACGCTGCGTCCGCACAGCTTTTCTCCTACAGCACCTTCCAGCTTCACAAGAGAGGGAACTTCTGGTACATCCGCGACACGTTCTTTATTGAATGCTTCATGAACATCCGCTATGACGTGGAAAAGCTCGCGCTTGCCAATTACGTCTGCGACGTGGCGAGCGATTTCGCGCTGGAAAACGTCGAAGACCCGGAACTGCTGTCGCTCACGCTCAATACTCTGTATGCCATTGCCAATCTCGACAAAATCCCGCTCGAGCAGATCAAAGGCGCATTCGAGTTCCGCGCGGCGGTGCAGGGAGGCTTCATGCCCGACTTGTACGGTTGCGGGGTGTGCGGCTGCGACGACGAAGCGGAATACAGCTTCGACGTTATGAACGGCCGCATCCTCTGCAAAAAGTGCCGGACACTGGTCGAAAACGATCCATCGTTTATCGAAGACCCGTCCGCGAAGATTTTCATCCGGATCACCCGTCCGGTGCTTCAGGCACTCCGGTACATCGAAGCCGCCGGAACGAAAAAATTCCTCTCGTTCACGCTGGACAAGCTGGAACTGTCTCTGTTTGCCGTAATCTGCGAGCGGTATCTGCTCAACCATCTGGAACATGGGTTCACGTCATTGGAATATTACAAAAACATCAAATTATAAAAAAGACCCGCCGTGCGGCAGGTCTTGAAAATGGGGTTACTCGGCAATATTCCATTGTTCGGGAGAATACCGGTGCAAACGTTCGACACACGCCTGATACCGTTCTTCGTCCCGGTACGGTTCCAGCCAACGCCACTGACCTTCGTTTCCGGTGAGTGCGCTGAGAAAAACGGTGTGCATATTTTCCGCGATGGATAAGTAAGGACGATTCGCCTTGAACGGATTTTCCGCCAGAAGATCGAACAGCGGATTCGGACACCGGAGAATCGTATCAAGGGGAAGGTCAAACAGGGTTTCGCACAAATCGACGGCTTTTTCCATGGCTGCATAGCCTTCCTCACGGTTTCCGAGCCGGAAATGTCCTTTGGCGAGGAACAGATACGTCCATGCGCGGTGCCGGAGAAACAGATCGGCATCCTCCGCAGGATCGCGTAACTGGTCGATCAGCCGGAGCGAAATTTCCGAACCCTCGATGACCGAGCGCGCGGTTTCTTCCTCATCGGCGAAGTCCTTGCAGGCATGGATGGGGAACATATTGTTGAACTTGCGGAACAGATTGTCCTGACACTGGAAATTCATACGGTCATAATCGTCGAGATATCCGTACCGCAGTTCCATCAGTTCGGAGAGGGTCAGGTATTCTCCGACGTACTTCTGCCAGTTGGCGAGACGGTCTTCGTCCTCGTAGCAGAAAATCGAGCGCAGTGCCCAGTTGTGGAACATTCTGTCCTTTGTCTGATTCAGAAGGATATTCACCAGTTCCCGGACGACCGGAAGGGCTTCTTCCCTCGGTTTCGCGTTTCCGTAAATCAGTGCGCGGAGAGCGTCATTGGCGAAACGGTATTCGTCCGGAAATTCCCGGAACGCTTTCATGGCAAGCTCAAATTTTTTGCTGCTGTCTTTTTCTGACCAGATGGCTGTATGATATTTGGATTTCCGGCGTTCCCGTTCTTCTTTCAGAACGCTTTCGTCCTTCTCGACGAGCAGTTCGTCCGTCGTCACGCCGAAATACGCGGCGATTTTCGGAATCAGTTCGATGTCCGGATAGGTCTGACCGTTTTCCCAGCGGCTGACCGACTGGAACGATACGCGGAGCGCGGCGGCAAGTTCGTCCTGCGTGATCCCGCGTTCTTTGCGGAGCGTGCGGATTTTTTCGGCAATCGGAAGCATACGATTCTCCTTATTCTATGGTAAATTTCAGTCGGAAAAGAGAGCCTCTTTCTGTTATAAGAGTACCATACGCCGCCGGAAAAGTCAATCAGCCGCTTTGGGAACGCCGATTCTCACCCTGCGTGAATTTTTGTCAATTCTTATAAAATTTATTATAAATTAACCCATAGATCCAGATGAATAAGCGGTCATTGCCTCCCTCTCCGAGGGAGGTGGCAGCGTTTACCAATCTCTTCCCTTGGTTGAACGAGCAATAGCTGACGGAAGGAGTTGAAGTAGTCTGCACCGGATGTTATAAAGTGCAGATTTCACGTTTTGCACTCCTTCCGACGGCGAGTTTCGTACATCCAAAGAGAACGTTCGCTGATCGCCGCCACCTCCCTCAGCGAGGGAGGCAAATGTCGTTTATTTTACTGGCACTACAGGTTAAATTCTAACCGTAATATTGTATATATAGAGGTTAACATGAACAGCAAAGCATTATATACCCTCGAATTCAACAAAATCCTCGAACAGCTCGCTTCTCTTGCGGAAACCGAAGGCGCGGCGGACATGGCGTTAAAGCTCACACCGTCTTCGGATATCGAAAAAGTCCGCAGGATGCAGCAGCGTACGACCGACGCGAAGACCCTCGTCGGCATGAAGGGAACCCCTTCCTTCGGACGTGTCAAGGATATCCGCGAAACCATCGAACGCGCGGAAAAGGACGCGGTTCTTTCCCTGCGCGAACTTCTTGACTGCGCCGCCGTTCTCCGTACCGCGCGCGGTCTGGTCGATTACGTCAAGGGCGAACGTACCCCCGAAACCTCCCTTGCCGAAATTTTCGACCATCTCCAGCCGAACCGCCATCTCGAGGAAAAAATCAGCCGCTCCATCCTTGCGGACGACTTTGTTGCGGATGAAGCAAGCCCCGAACTCGGCGAGATCCGCCGGAGAATCCGCAATACCAACAACAAAATCAAGGATATGCTCCAGAAATACGTTTCCGGACAGTCCAAATATTTACAGGAAAACATCGTCACCACCCGCGGCGGCCGTTTCGTTATCCCCGTCAAGGCGGAATACCGCAGCGAAGTCAAGGGTCTGATCCACGATACCTCCCAGTCCGGCGCGACGCTCTTCATCGAACCGATGAACGTCGTCGAAGCGAACAACGAACTGCGCGAACTCGAAAGCAAGGAAACGCACGAAATCGAACGCATTCTCCGCGACCTGTCCGCAGGCGTTGCCGTTTCGGGTACGTCGATCGTCCTCAACTACCTCAATATCACCGAACTGGCGTTCATTTTCGCCTGTGCATCGCTGTCCTATCAGATGGACGCCGCTCCCGCGCAGATTTCCGAAAAGAAGAAAATCGAACTTTACCGCGCACGTCATCCTCTGCTCGACCCGAAGACCGTTGTACCGATTTCGGTTTCGCTCGGTCAGGATTACAAAATGCTCGTCATCACCGGTCCGAACACCGGCGGTAAGACGGTCACGCTCAAAACGCTCGGTCTGCTGACCCTCATGACGCAGGCGGGTCTTCATATCCCTGCAGAGGACACCTCCTCCATCGGTGTGTTTGACGAAGTATTCTCCGATATCGGCGACGAACAGAGCATTGAGCAGTCCCTCTCTACGTTCTCGTCCCACATGAAGGGCATCGTCTCCATCATCGACAACATGACGGAAAACTCCCTTGTCCTGTTCGACGAACTTGGTTCCGGTACCGACCCGGTCGAAGGTGCCGCGATTGCCATGGCGATCCTCGAGGAAACCCGCATCACCGGCACTCTCTGCGCGGCAACCACGCACTATGCCGAACTCAAGGCGTACGCACTCGAAACCGAAAATGTCACCAACGCGTCCTGTGAATTCGACGTGGCAACGCTCCGTCCGACCTATCGTCTGATCGTCGGTACGCCCGGGAAGTCCAATGCGTTTGCCATCGCGGAAAAGCTCGGTCTG
Source organism: Oscillospiraceae bacterium (assembly GCA_015065295.1). GTDB lineage: Bacteria > Bacillota > Clostridia > Oscillospirales > CAG-272 > UMGS1696. The sequence continues at coordinate 10,064 of SVQN01000054.1, read as the reverse complement.
TCTCCCGTGATCGTCAAGCGCGCCGGACAGTTTGTCGATACCGGCTCCCGCAACTTTGAAGCCGTCCTCGAAAAGCTCGAACGGACGAGAAGCGAACTGGAAGCGGAAAAGGCGGCAGCGGAAAAATCGTCCCGCGAATTTGAAGAATACCGCAAAAAGGCGGAAGCGGAACTCAAAAAGAAGCTCGCCGGCGCGGAAAAAGAAGCCGAAACCATGCGGAAAAAGGCGGAGGAACTCCTTTCCGGTGCCCGTGCGACCAGTGATTATGTCTTCTCTCAGCTGGAAGAAGTCAAAAAGCAGCGCGAATCCGAACGTCTCGGCGAAAAACTCGCGGAAGCGAAGAAGTCCGTACGTCAGAAAGTGCGCGATTACGAAAACGCCAACAATCCCGTCACGAACAAGAATATTGTCAATGAAGACTACGTCCTGCCGCGCGAACTGAAGAAAGGCGACCGCGTTGCCCACCGGACGCTCGGCACGCAGGGAACGCTTCTGGACAATCCCGACAAGAGCGGAAACGTCAACGTCAGCATGGGCGCAATCAAGATGCGGATTTCCGTCAAGGACCTCATGCTGATCGAAGAAGGCGAAAGCGAAGCCAAGGCAGCCGCAAGACGGCAGTCGAACATCCGCACCGCCGTCACGAGAACCTTCAAGCCCGAATGCGACGTGCGCGGCATGATCGGCGACGAAGCATGGTTCGTGGTAGACCGTTACCTCGACGACGCGATTGTTGCCGGAATCAAGGTCGTGACGATCATCCACGGCAAGGGAACCGGCGCGCTCCGCAATGCGCTGTGGAACCGCTTCAAGACCGACAGCCGCGTAAAATCCTACCGTCCCGGCCAGTACGGGGAAGGGGATTACGGCGTTACGGTCATCGAAATGTAAGGCTTTTCCCGGAATTTTGGAAAAGAAAGTACGTTTTTTGATAAAAATTGCATAGGATTTTTTGAAAACCGGATAAAATTCATGCGGATTCCATTGAAAAACGTGCCGGGAAATGTTATAATAATACAGAAAATCTATTTATCCACGAAGATTGTGGGAGGCATATTTATGGTAAAATACAGATTCAGCGCATTTGCCGATGAGTATTCTCCGGTCTTTGACGAACAGATCGAAGGACTTCTCGCAAATAAGGTGAGAATGATCGAACCCCGCAGCATTGACGGCATCAATGTTTCCGACCTCACCCCGATTCAGGCGGCGGACGTTCATAAAAAGCTCGAATCGGCAGGCATTTCCGTGTCGGCGATCGGTTCTCCTCTCGGCAAGATCAAGATCACCGATTCCATGGAAGAACACATCGAAAAGGTAAAGAATACCTGTGAAGTTGCCGGTATTCTCCAGACCCAGAAGATCCGTATGTTCTCCTTCTATATTCCGGACGGACAGTACGCCGAATACCGGAACGAAGTCATCGACCGTATCGGTATCATGCTCGATATTGCGGACGAATACGGCGTCAAGATGTGCCACGAAAACGAACGCGGCATTTACGGCGACAACGCGGACCGCTGTCTCGAACTCCTGAAGGAATTTGATGGCAGACTCGGCTGCGTGTTCGATCCCGCCAACTTCATCATCTGCGGCGTAGAACCGTTCCCATACGCATATGAACTTCTCAAGACGCACATCACCTATATGCATATCAAGGACGCGCTCCGCAACGGCACCATCGTACCGGCCGGTCAGGGCATCGGCGGCTTCCCGGAACTCCTTGCTGTCATCAATAAGGTACACACCGGCGATTTCATCCTCACCGTGGAACCGCATCTCCGCGTCTTCGCAGGTCTGGACAAGCTCGGCAACGAAACCAAGGTCGCCAACGCCTACCCGACCGCTGCGGAAGCCTTCTCTGCGGCAATCACCAATCTCCGTTACTGCATCCCGCGCACGGCGGAACAGGGTTAATTGTTGTGTTTTTTACGGGGAGAAACTTTTTGGAAAAAGTTCCTCCCCGAACCCCTTCTCAAAAACTTTTGAACAAATGAGACAGACAAAGCTGGGTGCAGATTCAGAATACAAAACCGATTGCACAGCCAACAAAATTTTGTGACTTCAAATTTGCACATACCTTGTCAATTTATTCAGTATGAAGTTTTTTGAAAGGGGTTCGGGGAAAACTTTTTTTCGGAGTTCGCCTGAGTTGCATTGCAACTCGTGCGAATCTCCGGTTTTCCCCGAAAACTCCATTTACATAGAAAGGACTTGATTACAATGGCTAACAAAAAAATGCTCGCCATCGACCTCGGCGCGTCCAGCGGCCGCGGCATTATCGGGAAATTCGACGGCGAAAAGATCACTCTGGAAGAAATCCATCGTTTCTCCAATGACCCCGTCATGCTCCCCACCGGTTTCTACTGGGATACGCTCCGTATCCTGTTTGAAATCAAGACGGCCATCCTGAACGCATCGCACGCAGGCGGCGTGGATACGATCGGGATCGACACCTGGGGTGTTGACTACGGCTATCTCGACAAGAACGGCGCGCTTCTCTCCAATCCCTACAACTATCGTGACGTCCGTACCGAGGGCATCCAGGACTACGTCTTCCAGAACATCGCTCCTCTCAGCGAAATCTACGGCGTAACCGGCATCCAGTCCCTCAACCTCAACTCCATCTATCAGATCGCGGCTGACCTCCGTGACCATCCGTGGGTTGTTGAAAATGCGGAAACCATGCTCTTCATGCCCGACCTTCTCGGCTATATGCTGACCGGCGAAAAGAAGACCGAATATACCATCGCTTCCACCGGCGCGATTCTCGACGCGGAAAAGAGAGACTATGCGCTCGACCTTCTCGCAAAGTTCGGACTTCCCGAAAAGCTCCACTGCGAAATCGTACAGCCCGGCACCGAACTCGGCGCACTTCTTCCGGCGATTGAAGAAGAAACCGGCAATACCGGCGCAAAGGTTATCAAGGTTGCTTCCCACGATACCGCAAGCGCAGTTCTCGCCGTTCCCGCAGAAGACGAAGACTTCCTTTATATCTCCAGCGGTACATGGTCGCTGATGGGTATCGAATCCAAGACTCCCGTTATCAACGAACTCTCCGCAAAGTACAACTTCACCAACGAAGGCGGCGTATTCGGTACTATCCGTATCCTCAAGAACATCATGGGTCTGTGGATCGAACAGGAATCCCGCCGTCAGTGGACCCGCGAAGGGACCAAGTACAGCTTTGACGAACTGTCCGAAATGGCACTCGCGTCCAAGCCGTTCCAGTGCTTCATCGATCCGGACGATCAGCTCTTCGCAACCGCCGGCAATATGCCCAGACGTATCCGCGAATACTGCGAAAAGACCGGTCAGCACGTTCCCGAAACCGTCGGCGAAATCGTGCGCTGCATCTTTGAATCCCTCGCTCTCCGCTATCGCTGGACGGCAGAAAAGCTCGAAGAACTCACCGGCAGAACCTATCCCGTCATCAACATCGTCGGCGGCGGTACCAAGGAAGAAATGCTCTCCCAGTTCACCGCGGACGCATCTCACCGTAAGGTCTGTGCAGGCCCCGTAGAAGCAACCGCTCTCGGCAACATCGCTATGCAGTGCATCGCTTCCGGCGAAATCAAGGATATGTGGGAAGCACGCCGCATCATCCGCAATTCCACCGATATCAAGGAATACGCACCTGATATGGAAAACGCAGCCGCATGGGACGAAGCATACGCACGTTTCCTCAAGATCATCGGCGAATAACCCCGTTTCGTAATTCAACTTTGAAATAAAAAAGGAGAAAATCACTATGAACACTCAGAAGGCACTTGAATGTGCAAGAGAAATTTACGCGCAGTACGGCGTAGACGTAGACGCTGCAATGAAGTCCGTTGCAGAAACCCCCGTATCCATCCATTGCTGGCAGGGTGACGACGTTGCCGGTTTCGAAAATCCGGACGGCGACCTCACCGGCGGTATCCAGTCCACCGGTAACTACCCGGGCAAGGCACGCACTCTCGACGAACTCCGCGCAGACTTTGAATTTGCGGCAAAGATGATCCCCGGCAAGAAGAAGCTCGCTCTTCATGCGATCTATCTCGATGCCAACGGCAAGAAAGTAGAAAGAAACGAAATCGGTCCGGAACACTTCACCTCCTGGGTACAGTGGGCAAAGGAAAAGGGCTTTGGTCTCGACTACAACCCCACCTTCTTCTCCCATCCGCTGTCCGCTGACGGTCTTACCCTGTCCCACAGCGATCCCGCTGTCCGTAAGTACTGGATCGAACACGGTATCAACTCCCGTCACGTTGCCGAATACTTCGGCCGTGAACTCGGTCAGACCGCAATGAACAACTTCTGGGTTCCGGACGGATTCAAGGATACTCCCGTAAACCGTGCGCTCACCAGATCCTACCTCGCTGACTCCTACGACCAGATCTTCGCAGAAAAGCTCAACGAAGAATACACGCAGGAAGCGGTTGAAAGCAAGGTATTCGGTATCGGCGCGGAAAGCTGCACCATCGGTTCCCACGAATTCTACATGGGCTGCGCGATGAAGCACGACAAGCTCCTTACTCTCGACACCGGTCACTATCATCCGACCGAACTCGTTTCCGACAAGATTTCCGGTGCTCTCACCTACCTCAAGGGTGTTATGCTCCACGTTTCCCGCCCCGTTCGCTGGGACAGTGACCATGTAGTTATCTTCGACGATGAACTCCGTGCAATCGCTACCGAAATCAAGCGCGGCGGCTTCGAAAAGAGAGTCAACATCGGTCTCGACTTCTTCGACGGCTCCATCAACCGTATCGCCTGCTGGGCAATCGGTTCCAGAAATATGCAGAAGGCTCTCCTTTGGGCAGCTCTCGAACCTGTTGCAATGCTCCAGAAGTTCGAAGCGGAAGGCGACTTTACCTCCCGTCTCGCATACCTCGAAGAAATCAAGACCCTCCCGTTCGGAGCAGTCTGGAACGCTTACTGCGAAGCACAGGGCGTATCTGTCGGCGACAGCTGGATCGCTGAAATGAAAAAGTACGAAAGCGAAGTATTATCTGCGCGATAAAATGCTGATGAATCTGAATTCTCACCATTATTTTTCAAAAATTGCGGCGGCGGGGCTTTGCCTGTCCATGCTTTCGATGACCTCCTGCGGGCTCATCGAAATGCGGGATTCCTACGAGGAAACGACCAAAGAGGAAGTCAATACGGCTATGATGCTGGCTCCCGCCGAACGTGTCAATGAAGTGGAAGTCCGGACGGAAATCCTTCCGGAAACGGTCGTTGAGGAAGAAGTTCCGAAAACCGTTCTGACCTTTACCGCGGCAGGCGACATCCGGATTGACGATGCGATCATTGCGGATGCCGCCAACCGTGCGGCGGAGGGAAGTACATACAGTTTTCTGCGGATGTATTCCGGCGTCTACCGCGCCGTTCACGATTCGGATGTTGCGGTAGGTCGGTATTCCACGGCATCCTCTCCGTATTCTGCCGACAATACCGCGTCGGAAGACAAGTCCACGCCGATCGAATCCCTTGCTGCTCTGGCAGAAATGGGATTTGAAGTGCTCGACACTACCGGCTCGGATACGGCGGATGACTATTCCGACGATATGACGGAATACGGCATCGGAAATCTTCATGCCTCGCTGACCGGCGAACAGGGTGTGTATACCGTCGAACAGGACGGAATCACGCTTGCTTTCCTCGCCACGGACGGTACCTCCAAAAATGTCCTGCTCAAATCCATGGATTACGCAAAATCCGTCAGCGATGTCATCGTTGTGTCGGTGGACTGGAAGGACGGTACCACCGAGAAACAGAAGAAAAATTTTGCCGGAATTCTCGCGGGTGCCGGTGCGGACATTATCCTTGGCTCGGATGATGTGCTGGGCAGCGCGGAATGGGTTGATACCGGAGACGGTTCGCCCGCTCTGGTCGTTTATTCCCTCGGAAATTTTGCGGCAACGGCTGATACGGCGGAAGCTCTCTGCGGCGGGATTCTCTCTCTGGACATTACGTTCTGCGAAGGGGAAATCTCTCTGGAAAATGTGTGCGTGGAACCGACCATCGTACACTATGGAGCGGACAGCCGGAACTATCAGATTTTCCGTCTGAGCAGCTATACGTCCGATATTTCCGCATCGCACGCAGTGGAAGGACTGGACATTGACGTTCTCGCCGATCGGGTGGGAGAGATTCTGGACGATGAATTTTTGCCGTCCGATTTCCAGGATTGACAGGAACAGAACGGAATGATAAGAAGAAAACAAAGTCTTTCGCGCCTGATGAAGACGGTTCTGGCACTGCTTCTGCTGTGTCAGACCGTTTCCTGCGGCGTGGAAGAGGAAGCGGAAGAAACAACCACGGAACCGTCCGCCCCGACCATGACCGTTACGCCGGCAGTTCCCGGCATCGGAATCGGCCGGGTTATGCCGGTTGCCGAAGAACCGAACGGAATTATTGTCTGCATTGACGCCGGTCATGGATTCATGGATGGCGGTACCGGGGACGGTGTCCTTCCGGACGGACTTCTGGAAAAAGATATCACAATGATGATCGCTCAGAAGCTGAGTGAAGACCTGACCATGTATGGATATACCACCCTTCTGACGCATGACGGGGAAACGCTTCCTCCTGCGGCAGTACAGGATCATATTTTCAATGCCTACGAGCGGGCGGACTATGCCAACAGCATTGACATGGATTATTTTATCTCGATTCATGTCAATTCCGCGCAGAATACTGAAGCAGAAGGCTCCCGTATCTATTACTACGACAGCTCCAACAAGGTGAAAAAAATTGGCGGAGAGGTCGCGGAACGGATGGGAAAAGCGATTGAAAAGAATCTGCCGGACGATCTCGATCCGGTCATTGTTGACCAGTCGACCGATCCGTACAATGCGTTTATTCTGTGTAATCAGGTGAATGCTCCGTCCTCTCTGGTGGAAATCGGGTTCTGCACGAATCCGAACGATGCGGGCAAAATGATCCGTGACGACTGGCAGGAGCAGTTTGCTCAGTCTCTCGCCGACGGGATCAACGAATACTTCAAGGAGTATGCGGAATAGAAAGGAAGCGAAACCCTTAAAATGCTGTCGAATTTGTCCTACAGCGTAAACGCTGTTCTGCCGATCTTCCTGCTGGTGGTCGTCGGAGCCTTTCTGAATAAATGGGGCAAGGTAAACGCGCAGTTTACAGAAATCGCAGACTGGCTTGTGTTCAAAGTCGGTCTGCCGATTATGCTTTTTCTGGAGGTTGCGAAAAGCACCGTATCCGACGGTCTGGACATGAAACTGATCGTGTTCCTCGTGATCTCCGTAACGTGCAGTTTCTTTCTGGTATCGGTTCTCGCTGCGCTGGTCATCCGTGACCGCACCAAACGGGGAGCGTTCATCCAGGGAATGTGCCGGTCGAATTTTGCCATTCTCGGCGTACCGCTGGCAGAAAATATGTTCGGTCCGATCGGAAATCAGACCATTGCGATCGTCATGCCGTTTGTCATTCTGATGTTCAACACCTATTCGGTCGTGATTCTGTCGGTCTTTTCGAACAGTTCGGCGCATAAGCTGGACAGAAAAGCGGTGCACGGAATTCTGAAAAACATCGTAACCAACCCGCTGATTATCGGCGTGCTGCTCGGTCTGCCGTTCATGCTGTTCGAGATTCCTCTCGGCACGGCAATGAACAAGACCCTGCAATACCTGTCCAACCTGACGACCCCGCTGGCACTCATCAGCCTCGGGGCGAACTTCCGGATGGACAGCCTGCGCGGACGCATCGGCTACGCGCTGACCGCTTCGGTCGGCAAAACGATCCTGCTTCCTGCGGTGATGGTCACGGCAGCGGCACTGGTCGGGCTTCGCGGCCCCTCGCTCGGCGTTGTCCTGATCTGCTTCGGCGCACCGACGGCGGTGTCCAGTTATATCATGTCCAAAAAAATGGACAACGACCACGAACTTGCGGCGCAGATTCTGCTTCTGACGACGATGATGTGCATCATCACGATCTTCATCGGAATCTTCATCCTCAAGTCGCTGGGATTGATTTGAGTGAATATGCTTTCTCGGAGAAAACCTTTTTAAGGAAAAGGTTTTCCCCGAACCCCTTTCCAAAACCTTTTTGGGCAGGGAAAGGAAAAAACGTGGAGTGCGGATTCCACGTTTTTTCTGTTTCATTAATTTTGATTATTTCGGAGTTTACAGACGCACTTCCGTATGGTGTCCACCGGAATCACGGTAAACGCAAACACCGCGCACAGCAGAAGTTCCCGCCCGTCCAGCGGAACACAGCGGAACACCTCGCCGCCGAAATAGATAATCAGCAATTGTACCGCCGCGACCACCGGCATAATCACCAGAAACGCCCGGTTTCTGCCGATTCCGGCGAGCAGGCGGATTCGTCCGGTACGGGTACACAGCGCAATTCCGATGCCCATGAACACGAACAGGGCGAAGAACCGTGTCAGGTGAGCGTCCATTGTTCCGCCGAACAGGTGGCGCACCGACCGGGACAGCAGAAATACCGTGGACAGCAGAACCGCGTACGCGCCGGTCAGCACGATCTGTCCGACCATTTTCCGGTTCAGGATCGGTTCTTCCCGGCGGACGGGCGGCCGGTTCATGGATTCGGCGAGGGCAGGTTCTCCCGCAAAGGCAAGCGAACCGAGCGTATCCATGATGATATTGACCCACAGCATCTGGATAACCGTCACCGGACGTTCAATCCCGAACATCGGCCCGATCACGGACACGCCGACCGCCGACAGGTTCATCGTGAGCTGGAACGTAATGAATTTCCGGATGCTTTCAAAAATTGTCCGTCCGAACAGAACCGCCTTGGTGATCGACACAAAATTATCGTCCGTAATGACGATATCTCCGGCTTCACGGGCAACGTCCGTCCCGCTGCCCATCGCAAATCCGACATCCGCCGCCTTGATCGCGGGAGCATCGTTGATTCCATCGCCGGTCATACCGGTCACATGGCCGCAGGACTTGGCGATCCGTACCAACCGGCTTTTGTCCGTCGGCGTGACCCGCGCGATCACGGAAATGCAGGGCAGAAGTTCAGCGACTTCCTCGTCGGACAGGTCTTTCAGCGAAGCTCCGTCGATTACCACGGAGGCACGTTCGCCGACATAGCGGGAAATGCCGTACGATTTGTCGAATATCCGGTAGGTTTCCGGCAGAATTCCGCATTCCCGGGCGATTCCGGCGGCGGTCTGGTCGTTGTCGCCGGTGAGCATGACCACCTTGATTCCCGCATTCCGGCATTCGAGAACAGCGGACACGGCTTCCTTCCGGACGGTATCTTTGATGACGAACAACGCCGTGAACGTCAGCGGGGAGCGATAGGAGAAACCGCCGTTCCGCAGCTCGTCAAAGGCATCCGGCGATCCTTCCGCCTGAAGCAGAATCCGGCAGGACTGTCCCGAATATTCGTTGATCGTCTGCACGATCCGGCTGCGCCATTCGTCCGTGACGACTGCTTTCTGACCGTCTGCCGAAAGATAAGACGTACAATAGGGAAGAATGTATTCGGCGGCACCGCGGATGTACACCCGGCCGTTGTACTTCGCGGCGGCATATTTGCGGCTGGAATCAAACGGAATCCGGTCGCTGTCCGGCAGGGGAAGAACCGTCTGGGTTCCGTTCCGGCCGACAAAGGCGTTGATGGCGCGTTCGGTCGGGTTCAGAACGGAGGAGCAGGCCGCCGCACCGTCATACAGCCGTTCGGCAATCGGGGACGGCAGGGATTTGCGGGTCGGATAGGTTCCGCTGCCGGTGACGATTCCTGTAACGGTCAGGGTTCCGGTGGTCAGCGTACCGGTTTTGTCGGTGAACAGCATATCCACGCTCCCCGCCGTTTCGATGCCGACCAGACGGCGCACCAATACCCCCGATTTCAGCATTTTTTTCATGTTGGACGAAAGAACCACGGTAATCATCATCGGCAGTCCTTCCGGAACGGCGACAACGATCACCGAAATCGCCATGGTCAGTGCCTGAACCAGTTCGGCGGCGACAAAACGGAGGTCGTGCAGACGTTCCAGGGCGATTGCGGGATTCTGTCCGGCGTCGAACCAGAATGCGTCCGCAAGATGAACGGCGGCTACGATTCCG
>SVQN01000053.1 GCA_015065295.1 Oscillospiraceae bacterium | reverse complement strand
GATAAACCAAATCCTGCACTTCTATTCACAGACAATTTGTTTATCTAAATCGTTTAACGGAGCGGCGAGGGCACCGCTCCCTACGGGTGAAGTTGTTGATGCAGATATCCATCGAACTCACGTTATTTACGGCATCAGCAAATTCAGATCAAGTCCGACAATGTCGGTCGCAAAGAACAGCTTCCCGTAGATGTATTTGTCGGACGCGCTTTCCGTCAGGGTAATCACCTTATCGCGGAACCAGTCCAGACCTTCCGCCATCGCGGGACCACGGAGTTCCGTCACCGGCTGATCCAGATAATACACCGGAGCACCGTCCAGAGTGAGTCCCGATTCAACGGCGGCATTGCGGTCATAGATGTAATACACCGAATCCCGGAGTCCGTAGGAGGTGGACATCACGACTTTTCCATCGGGCGTGAAACAGATGCCCTGCACCAGATCGCGGATGGAATAGATACAAACCGGTGCGGAAAGATCGTCGATCGGGTATACCGAGCAGATCGCGTAATGCGTGCCTTCTGCCGTTTCAAAGATGTGTTCCGCCGTACGATCCGATTCCGTTCTCGTGAACGAACCGACGTACAGATATTCGTCATCCGAATACAGGAACGAAGCCTTGTTGTTGACAGCAGCACCCTGTCCGATGTTCACGCTTCCGCCGTTTTCCGCATTCAGCACGTCGGCGAGCGGAACCGTGTAGATTCTGCTTTCGCTGGCAATATAGACGCTGCCGCCCGAAACGGCAATTCCGCCCGCATGACCGGTGAAGGGTTCGCCCTCACAGGAAAGCGTCACATAATACGATTCGCTGTCCGTTGTTGTGACATAAATGCGCGACGGACGGTCGTCTTTCATATAGCCGGACACCAGAATCCGGTCTGCTTCGTCTGCGGCGGCGATTCCCTGACAGACAAACCCGTCGTTCAGTCCGGGATTTTTGCAGAGTGCGGATTCTGCGGCATAATAATCGTGATACAGAAACAGTTTGACAATATTCAGACCGCCGATCACCAGAATCAGCAGTGCGAGAAGCACCGTCAGAAGGATCCGGCAGACTTTTCCTGTTACTTTCAGAATTTTCATGGAAATGCGTTCCTTTTACTTCAAAATCATTCGGATTGCCCACAGCTGCATCCGCTTCGGCAGAATCCCCATCAGAAGCAGCAGCGGATTTCGGTTGATGCTGTACGCGAACGCCGGATTCCGTTTTCCGAGAATCCTCACCGCCTTCGCCGCCAGTTTTTCCGGAGGAATGCACCGTGCTTCCACACGGTTCACGATTTTCCGGAAACGGTCGGCGTTGCAGGTGTAATGTTCCGTCATATTGCAGAACCGTTCCAGCTCATCGGTGGAAACGCCGAGCATTCCCGTGTCAACCGCACCGGCACGGAGTACCGACACGGAAATCCCGAGAAGCTGCAGTTCCATCCGGAGCGAGTAGGCGTACTTGTCCAACGCGCTCTTTGTCACCGCATAAATTCCGGTGAAGGGAAGCGGATCGAGAGGAGCGAGTTCGCTGGTGGTGATGAGAATCCGGCTGCCCTCCGAAAGAAGCGGCAGAAACGTACGGTTCACGAGAAACGCACCGTACAGATTCACGTCCAGAATCCGGCGGAAACTGCCGCTGTCCATTTCGATCAGCGAATCGAGCAGATAGATTCCGGCAAAATGGACGATGGCGTGAAGGTGATCGGTCCGGGTGCGAATCCATTCAAAGGCATTCCGCACACTTTCTTCGGACGTGATATCCGCTTCAACGGGAATGAGCCTGCCGTCCGCCGGAGTTTCGCCGGTTTTCCGGTCAAGGGCAAAGACGCGGCAGCCTTGTGCGAGAAATGCCTGCACAGCCGCACGCCCCATGCCGCCGTACGCACCGGTTACAAGGATGTCGTTCACGGATTCTGCTCCTTTTCCAGCCGCTTGAGTTCACGGTACATCCGGACAGCCAGAGGAGCTGCCAGAGCAAAGGCAAACAGGTCGGCGGCCGGCTGGGCAAGGTATACGCCCCAGATCGGTTCGGCGAACAGATGAGGGAGAATCAGAACGACCGGGATGAACATCAGTCCCTGACGTGCAACAGCGAGCAGGGTTGCGCCGACGACACGGCCGATATTCTGATAGAGCATATTGGTGCAGGCGACGACGGTCATCAGAGGGAAGGTGCAGCACTGCCACCGCATGGCAACGGTGCCGATGGCAATGACGGTCGGGTCATCGCGGAACAGACTGATGATGGGTTCGGCGAAGATGAATCCGAGAGCCGAAAGCACCAGCAGGCATAATCCGCCGACCTTGAGACAGAACGTATAGGCATCGCAGACGCGGTTGTATTTTTTCGCACCGTAATTGTAGCCGCAGACCGGCTGGAATCCCTGACCGAAGCCGAGCAGGGCGGAGAATGCAAACATCATGACCTTGCCGACAACGGAAAATGCGGCGATCGCGGCATCCGCCATGGCAGGATCGGCACCGATCGCGGCGGCACTGTTGAGCGCAAGGGTGGCAAAGCTGGCAAGTCCCTGCCGGAAGAGAGAAGGGACACCGGCGGTGAATATCCCCTTCTGCCAGTACATACCGACGCGGAAGTTCCGCAGACGGATCGTCATGCTGTCGCTCCGCATAATGGCGATGTACAGCAGGCAGAAGCTGATGAACTGGCTGATGACGGTGGCGAGTGCCGCGCCGGTGACTTCCAGATCCAGCGCGAAGATGAACAGCGGGTCGAGAACACAGTTGATGACCGCGCCGGTGACGAGACCGATCATGGAAAACATCGCGTTGCCCTGAAACCGGAGCTGGTTGTTGAGGACAAACGAAGTGGACATAAACGGCGCACCGATCAGGATCAGCGTGAGATAGTCATCGGCATAAGCAACGGTCGCAGCGGAAACGTTGTCCATCGTTGCGCCGAGAAGGGGGAGAATCTGCGGTTTGAAGATCAGTCCGACCAGCATGAGAATACAGCCGAAGATCAGGGAAGAGAAAAATCCGGTGGCGGTCATGGTTTCGGCTTCGTCGGTTTTCTGCGCGCCGAGGGCACGGGAAATGAAGTTGCCGGAACCCTGTCCGAAATAGAATCCGAACGCCTGAATGATGGTCATGACCGGGAAGATCAGTCCCACACCGGCGGTCGCTTCGGTTCCGACCTGACCGACGAAAAAGGTGTCCGCCATGTTGTACAGCGAGGTGACAAGCATGGAAATAATGGTGGGAACCGCCAGACGGCAGACGAGCCGGTTGACGGGTTCCGTGGTCATACGGATGAATTTGTTTTGAGCGGCATCCATTCGTTTCTTCTCCTCGGACATCCTTTATTTCTTTTCGACCCGGATTTTCCGTACCAGAATGGTCTTTACCGGCGCGCCGTCTTCGTTCGGCCAGCAGAAATGCGAGTACGCAAGCAGAGCCGTCGTATCATCCAGCGGAAGCAGGGAGGTGTAGCAGCAGGAACCGGGTGCACCGGGGAGAAACTCGTCCGGAATTTCCAGATCGGCCGGTTTGTCCCAGACAAGTCCGCTCGGATCGTTCGTAGAGCGCAGGAACACGCCGGGTCTGCCGTAGGACGCGAGGGTTACGCCGCATTTCAGGGTCAGAAGTTTGGGCAGTACGCCGACCTTGTCGAAGACCACCGGTTCGGACCATGTTTCACAGTTGTCCGTGGAGCGGGTGAGATAGCTGGGCTGACCGGAGCTGGTACGCATCAGCATGATGACGGAACCGTCGGGCATCCGGGTCATACAGGGTTCGCAGTAGCCTTCGCAGTTCCGGACGACCCAATCCTGCGGGGTGGTGATTTCGGAGAGATACTTCCAGTGCCGCCCGCAGTCATCGGAACGGAGGACAGTGACGGTATACATCCGCATCGGTTTGCCGGTTTCCGCGCTGCATCCGTTTCCGTAGGTGCAGAAGTACAGCGTACCGTCGGGATCGGGCATCGTGAAGCCCATGCCGCCCATCAGCATTTCCATGGGGAAGATCAGACGTCCCTTGGGATGATGGGAAACCAGAACGGTCAGATTCGGCCATTCCACTTCCATCCGGAACCGCTCGGTCTGACCGGTCACGGGATCGTATTCCTCTGCTTCCGGCGTACGCGGGAATTCGGGAATGTCGTCCGCACGGAAATATTCGATCTTGCGCCAGCTTTCGGAGGTGAATACGGGTTCGTACTTGTCGAGCCACGGAGCGGTGAATGCGTTTTTGGGAGCGGGAGAGAAATATTCCCGTCCGTTTGCCATGACAACACCCATCGGGACATCTTCAGCACGGACTTCCCGCCATGTTGCGCCGCCGTCTTCCGATACCCGTCCGAAGGGCAGCCGGACTTCGGCGTCATCGTTCTGACCTTCATAACCGTCAATGTCGTCCACGGCTGCGGGACCGGTACAGGTGCAGAGAATGTGACCGTTCCGGGTATTCCGCAGACCGGGGAACTGGTAGGGCCCCCAGCCGAATTCCTGCCATGTGCCGCCGGAAAGCACCGGAACCGGTTCGCCGACGGAAAGGGTATATTGATCGAATGTGTAGGTTTTCATAAGAAGCCTCCTGTAGTATGAAAATACATGATCGGTGAGATTCATTATGCAAAGTATAGCATGAAGTGCATCGTTTGTCAATAAATTTTGTGGATAACGGATGTTCTGTAACGAAAAGTCAAAGAGAAATATCAGATTTGCGTCAATAGGTCTTTACACGGCCGGAGAATTGGTGGTATAATATTCTCATCATAAATCTGTCAACATTATCAGAGCAATCTCCCCATCGGGAAGAAAGGCGGAAATTTATGTCGATTTATCCGATTACCCAACGCACGGCGCAGCTCCGGGAAGCGGCCGTTGCCAATCAATACAGTCCTTTGATTTTCGGTCAGCGTGATTACTGGTTTAACAGAGGCGTTCTATCCTGTGATGGGTCCGACGGACGGATGGAATGTATTTCTGCGGGACTTTGTTCCGTGCTGGAAAACATCCGTCCCCGCATTTTTGACGGTGAGCTGATCGTTGGCTACAATTTCGGAGACGGAAACAAAGAATACAGCTGGCACAACGACGACACCCTCCGTCAGTGGCAGCCGTCCTCCATGCTGACGGAAGAAGACATGGAATGGTTCATCGCCAACCGGGGACGTGCGTCTTCGCGGATCGGCGTACCGCCGCAGGAACAGGCAATCCCCGTCTGGGGACTGTGGGCGTGCTGGGAAACGCCGACGGACAAGGCGATCCTCGAGGATTTTTCCGCCTGCGGTCACATCATTTCCGACAACCATTCCGTGATCGGGTACAATATGGTGCTGACGCTCGGCGTGGAAGGACTTCTTGCGAAAATCGCGTCGTTCCGGAACCTCAACGGAAATCTGCCGCTGTACGATGCCTGCGAACGGGTCTGCCGTTCCTTCGGCATCTTCATGCGCCGGTACGGGGAGGAAGCCGCACGTCTGGCATCGGAGGAAGCGGATTCCGTGCGGAAAGCCGAGCTGGAACAGATCGCCGCCGACTGCGCGTGGATCGCCGTCCATCCGCCGAAGACCTTCCGGCAGGCGGTGCAGACGGTATGGTTCTCCCATATTCTCAACACCTTTGAAGACGGAATCAATGCCAATTCCGTCGGACGGCTCGACCAGATTCTGTATCCCTTCTACCGGAACGACATTGAATCCGGTGTACTGACGAAAGAGGAAGCGGCGGAACTGATCTGCTGTCTCTGGATCAAGCTGTACCGGAATTACGACGTACAGCAGTCTGCCGTGGGCGGAACCAATCCGGACGGAAGCAGTGCCGTCAACGACCTGTCGTGGCTGATGCTGGACGCGACGGAGCAGCTCGATTTTATCCGCTGTCTCTCCGTCCGCTACGGTGCTTCCACGGACAAGGCATTCCTGCAGCGGGCACTGGAAGTTGCCGGACACGTTCAGAAAGGCGTACCGTTCTTCTTCAATGACGACGTGATGATTCCCGCGCTGGAAAGAGCCGGGATTTCCCATGAGGATGCCTGCGACTACACGCAGATCGGCTGTGTGGAAACCGTCATTCCCGGGAAGCACAATCCTCATGCGGTGACGTCCCGCTGCAACCTGCTGAAATGTCTGGAATATGTGTTCGGCAGGGGACACAGTCTGATGAAGCCGGAGCTGATTCCCGGCATTGATACCGGCGAACCGGAGCAGTTCCCGACGTTTGACGCATTCTACGATGCCGTAAAAGCGCAGATCGCGCACATGATTGAGCGGACGACGGTAATGCTGAACCGTTCCAGACCGCTCGGAAAATACACGCCCAAACCGGTGAAATCCCTGCTGTCTGAAGGCTGTCTGGAATCCGGACGGGACTTCAACGACGCGGGATGCCGGTACGATACCTATCAGATGATGCTCATGGGCGTTCCGAATCTGGCGGACTCCCTGACGGTCATAAAGGAATATGTTTACGGCCAAAAGGCACTGACCCTGACGGAAATGAAGACCGTTCTGGAAGAAAACTTCCCGGACGAGGCACAGCGTGTGGAATGGGTCAGCAAAGTCCCCAAGTACGGCAACGGTATCGAAGAAGTGGACGGACTGGCGGCGGATATCATCTCCTACGCCTGCGACTGCATCGAGGCTATGGAGAAAAAATATGACATCGCGCTTCACGCACAGCCGTTTACCTATCTCTGGATGATCGAATTTGGTGCGAATACCGCCGCAACTCCGGACGGACGGCGCAAAGGGGAAATCATGGCGTACAGTATGTCGCCCATGCAGGGACGGGATTTCAGCGGACTGACCGCGCTCCTGCACTCGCTCTGCTGTCTTCCCACCGGACGTACCCCCGGCACCACCTCCGCGATCGTGGAAATCGAACCGCAGCTGTTCAGCGAACGGAATCTGCCGTACCTGACGGACGCGATGCTGGCGGCGGCGAAGATGGGGCTGTCCAACGTACAGTTCAACATTGCGGATGCCGAAACGCTGATCGACGCGCAGAAGCATCCGGAAAAGCATCCGAACCTTGCCGTGCGTGTTTCCGGCTTCAGCCAGCGGTTCTCATTAATCAGCAAGCCCCTGCAGGATCATATCATTGCCCGTACAAAGCATCAGACCATCTGATTCAGAAAAATCACAGGAGGTACTGCGGAATGACAGGAAAGCATGACTACAGTTTCAGAAACCGGGATTTTCAGGCTGTCCCGGCTCTGACCCCGACACCGAATGCCGCAGGAACGGCAGGCTGTCGGATTGACGAGGATTGGGAAATGATCGTTCCCGCATCCGATTCCCGTCTGGCACGGTATTTTTCCGGAGATTTATGCCGGTTCTTTGCGGATGCCTTCGGGGTATGTCTCCGGGTACGGCGGGTCAAAAATCTGAACGACTATCTGGAAAATCCCCGGAATCGCATTTTTCTGATGACGGAAAACGATGCACCGGGATATTCCGTTGATTCCGCCATGGAAGGTGCCTTCCGGGTGTGCATCGCGGATTCCCATGTGATTGTCGTCGGGAAGACTGAACGCGGAACGGCCAGAGGGGTGTATTATCTGGAAGACAGTATGCGTCTGCGCGGCGAATGCAGTCTTCTCCCGGAAGAAAACGAACACGCGCCGCTCTTTTCCCCCAGAATGACCCACTCGGGAACCGAACTGGATACGTTCCCGGATAATTTTCTGGAAGCCTGCGCCCATGCGGGGATGGATGCCATCATTGTATATGCCGGTCATCCGGACACCCATCTGCACGGGTTTACGGATCCGAAAGCACTCTGGCCTGGAACCGGCTGGGGATACTGCGATTTCAACAATCTGGTCTGGCGTGCGGAAGGGTTTGGACTGGACGTGTACGTCTATAGCCACATGCTGTGCGATGTGCATCCGGACGATCCGTCTGCGGAAGACTATTACGATCAGTCGTTCGGAACGCTGTTCCGGAATTGTCCCGGAATCAAAGGTGTGATTCTGGTGGGCGAAACGTTTGAATTTCCGTCCAGGGATCCGCATACCTGCGGCGTTCGCATACAGCTGAAACCGGCAGGGGATTCCCGGGTATCGCCGGGCTGGTATCCCTGCTCGGATTATCCGCAGCTGGTGAATATGGTGAAGAACACCATCCGGAAGTACAATCCGGAAGCGGATATCGTTTTCTGGAGCTATAACTGGGGTTGGGCGGAAAAAGCGGCGCGTCTCGCACTGATTGAAAATCTGCCGAAGGATATCACGCTGCTGGTCACCTTTGATATGTGGGAATCCTTCATCGGCAAAAACGGGAAACCGTATACCATTGACGATTATTCCATCTCGTTCGAGGGGCCGTCACGGGTATTCCTTGATGAAGCGGAAAAGGCAAAAGAAATGGGAATCCGGCTGTATGCCATGGCGAATACCGGCGGACGGACGTGGGATAACGGTGCCGCGCCGTATCTGCCCGTACCGCAGCAATGGCAGAAACGATACGAAGCGTTATGCAGAGCCAATGCCGATTACGGACTGTGCGGTCTGATGGAAAACCATCATTACGGATGGCTGCCGTCCTTCCTGAGCCTGTTTTCCAAAAATGCGTTTACGACCAACGGGATTCCCAATGAAGAGATGCTCTGTCAGATTGCGCGCCGGGATTACGGCGAATATGCGGACATGGCAATGCAGGCATGGGCATATTTCAGCGAAGGAATCTCCAATGTGGTTGCCGCTGCGGTCGACCAGTATGGTCCGTACCGCTGCGGCCCGACCTATCCTCTGCTGTTCGACCAGAAGGCGGGCGAGCTGAACATTCCGTCCGTACCGTGGGCATGGCATAAAGGCGGCGGAATCTGGAACCCGGTCTATCCCGATCCGGTCTTCCCGGATTATGAAAACACTCTCCTGCGTTACAGCCATGTGAAGACAGTAAAGGAATCTTTCCGGAAGGGGCTTGACCTTCTGGAAGCCGCGGCAGAACGGCTGAACGTGTCCGCAGGCAGTGACATTTCCCGTCAGATCGCCGTGGCAAGATTTTTGTACTGCACCTATGTGACCACGGAGAACGTAATCGGCTGGAACATGGCGAAAAAAATTCTTCTGTCCGGAAAACCGCCGGAAGGAGCGGATGCCGTTTGTGAAGCTCTCGGCATTACCGACCGTTCGCCGGAAGAACTGGCACGGTTCATGAAAAACGTGGCCGCGCTGGAAACGGAGAACGTCAATCTGGCACTGACCTGCTGGCAGGAAGACAGCAGCATCGGGTTTGAGGCGTCCATGGAATATGTGTTCAACGATGAATTTGCCAAGTGGAAGAACGCAGAGACCGTGAAGTCGCTGAAGCGGCTGGAACAGTATCTCGGAACGGTAGGAACAAACGAATAACTGCATGGAAAATCCCTGTTTCCGTCGGGTTGCCGAACCCGCAGAAACAGGGATTTTTTTGATGTATCAATCAAATACCGTATAATCGTTCACCAGCGTGATATCGTCGATGTATACACGGTTTCCCGCCATGGGAGCCGAAGACAGACAGTAGTAGAAGTAGATGTCCGTGATAACCGTGTCGGACGAAGGCGCGGTCGAACCCTTCCGCATATTTTTCACCGGGAAAGCGAACCAGCCGCAGAGTCCCCGGACGGACGACCCTTCCGCCTGACCGAAGCATCCGTCACTGCCGTGCTGCATGGTTTTCCATTCCGTTTCACCGTCGGCAAGGAAGTAGAACGGACTGGGCGAATCCAGATCGTCGGTTCGGTAGGGAGCCGCCGTACGGTTGTTTTCAAGGAAGCCAAAGCAGGCTTTCCGGAAATCCACCGCCGTACCGTCGCCGGACAGATCCATCCGGACGCGCAGGTATTGGTTATCTCCGAGCAGACCGGGCGTTTCCAGCGAAATCCGCACTTCGGCATTGTTGCCGCTGTTGTTGTCCGCGAAGCTGCTTCGCGTAACACCGAGGGCACCGGTTCCGTCCATGCCGCGGGATTCGGACAGTTCCACAACAATCCGGTCGGTTTCGGCGGCATCGGAATTGTCGTTGTTCCATCCGCTGAAGCTCAGTTCGGGCGTGTAGGAGTCAAAATCCAGCAGAACCGTACCGGAAGGAATCGGTTCCGCATCGATGACAGCCAGCGAGGACGAAGGTTCCTCGTACGCCTCGTTCACATAGGACATATAGGTTTGCACCTCGTCCGGATTCTCTTCGCTGACAAAAAACATACGGCCGCCGAGAATATCCATGTCGCAGTAGCCCGTATCGCTGACCGTGGAACAGTAGCAGAGCTTCACGCCGCCGTATTCCACCATATAGGTGTTCACATGGTCGTGACCGTTGACGACCGCTTTGATGTCGCCGCGCTCCGTGATGGCGGCAAACATTCCGGAATTGATTTCGGACGCACAGACCGCTTCACGTTTTTCTCCGGTATAGGACAGTGCTTCCCGGTTGATCCATGCGTTGTAGGATTCCTGCAGGGGGATGTGGAAGACCATCATTCCGGGGACGACGGCACCGTTTGCTTCTTCCATCTGTTCGGAGGTGTCCATGTACCACCGGATCAGTTCGGGAGAAATATAATCATAGCTGCTTCCCGCATATCCCTGGAAGGTGCTGGCGACAGGCAGGTAGGAACCCGATTCCTCCGATGTCAGATATTCGCCGGAATCGAGTGCCCAGACATTGAACAGTACACGGTCGCTGTCGGACGCATAAACGGGGAGGACATAGTTTCCCACACCCGGCAGGTCGGCGTCCCCCGCCTGCGATACACAGTAGTCAAAGGATTCGTAGATTTTCTGCTGCCTGTCCTTTTTGACATTGTTTCCTTCGGCATCATGGTTGCCGTATACATGCCCCCACGGAATCTGTTTTTCTTCCAGAATTTCCACCATATCCGCGACACAGCGTTCCAGCTGCTTTTCATCGGAAATTCCCCAGGTATTGTCGCCGCCGAACATAACCAGATCGGGATTCTCCCGTTCCACAAGGAGTTCCATGTTGGTCTTGGCGAGTCCGGAGATGGTGTTTCCGTTTCCGTGAATGTCGGAAAGCACCAGAATCCGGAAGTCTCCGTCTTCACCGAAACGGAGCCGGTGCCGGCTTTCCTGCCAGGGAGAGTCGGTCGGTTCCGGATCGGCTGTGGGTTCCGTTTCGGCAGTTGCGGCTTCTGTTTCCGGCGTGGGTTCTGCCGCAGCCGGGGGTTCCGGAAATTCGGGATTTTCTGTGCCGCCGGTACAGGATACGGCAGTCATCAGAAGAGCCAGAAGGAAGGAGGTAAGTTTGGCCGTTTTCTTTTGTATGAACATGAGATTACCTCTCAGGAGCAGTCAGCGTGCAAAACTGTCTGCCCATGCCGCCAGGTCTTCTCTGGAAAGTTTGCCGTTCAGCAGCTTTCCTTCCACCAGGTTCGCGGTATCGGATACACTGACCTTCAGTTCATCCAGCGTTTTTCCGAATCCGCTGCCGCCGGACGTTGCGAACAGAACTACCGTCTTGCCGGAGAAATCGTAGGCTTCAAGGAATGTATTGATGATCGTGGGGGCAACATACCACCAGATCGGGAAACCGACAAAAATCACATCATATTCCGCGACGGCGGCATCCGTATCCGCAATCGCCGGACGGAGCGTTTTGTTCTGCATTTCCACGGAACTGCGGGACTGCTTGTCCATCCAGTTGAGGTCGGCTTTGGTGTAGGGAACCGCAGGTCTGATTTCGTACAGATCGGCATTTGCGGCTTCCGCGAGCGTTTTTGCAGCGGCTGCGGTTACTCCGCTGGCGGAAAAATAGGTTACAAGTTTCTTTGACATGGGTTAATCCTCCGTTTGTTATTGCTTGATTTGGTGATTGTTCATGGAATTCTATAGTTTTTGCCGGTTCAGCACATATCCGGCGAACGCACCGGTCAGACCGCCGAGAATGTGGGACAGGTTCGAGACGTTGTCCACTGTAAAAACGCCGTTCAGCACCTGCTGACCGAGATAGATCAGTGCCGCAAGAAGGAACGTGAGCGGAAGTTCGCCTTCCCGGAACCCGGTAAACGAGGAGAGCAGGATCAGGGCAAAGACGACCCCGCTGGCTCCGCAGAGTCCCGTGTTCCAGAACAGCAGATAGTTCACCACTCCCGTGATGAGCGCGGTCAGCCCGATCACTTCGAGCAGTGTCCGCGAACCGTATTTTTCCTCCAGCATCGGCCCGAGCAGAAGAATATAGGCGGTATTTCCGACAAAATGCTCCCATCCGCTGTGACCGAAAATGTGCGTGAAGAACCGTAGATAGGTCATGGGATTTGTCAGGGAACTGTGATAGGTCATGAACAAAAGTTCTGTGGTTCTGCCGCCGGTCAGTTCGCCGAGAAGGGTCGCGGCAAGGCAGACAAACACAAACATCAGGATGACCGGGGAATTCAGGGTGATTTTCAGTTTTTTCTTCATAGTTTCAGGATTTTTCATCATAATTGGACAGTTCGATCGGGAATTATTCCTCCGTGAGAGGCGGCTTCTTTGCCAGATACAGGACAAACGTGTCGTTGAACACGATTTTGTTTCCGGCTTCCAGAACGGCTTGTCTCAGACCATCGAAAAGTTTGCTTTTGTACGGTTCCGGAATGACGATGTGATCACAGTGCGTTCCGCAGAAAGCCGCGTATTCCTCAGCGGTAAATTCCCGTTTTCCGTAAAATTCCCGCTTTTCAACGTCGGTATATCCGTAATCCGGCGCATTGGTGTAGCGGAAGGCTCCGTGTTTGTATTGCGTTTCGGGCTTGAAATATGCGGAATATACCTGCTGGATTTTGTTGTACAGCTCCTCGTTCGGCGTACGGTAATCTCCTCTGGTCAGCATCATCGCCAGTGTTCCGCCGGGTTTCAGCAGAGCGAACGTCTTTGAGAAGGCGATGTCTTCCGGAATCCACTGGATTGTCGCCGCCGAGTAGATCATATCGAATGTCTGATTCCCGAAATCGTGGGTGATAAAGTCATCGTTTACAATATGGAAGTTCGGATATTGCCCGTATTTGCGCTTCATCATCCCGTACAGGTGTTCGCCAAGCTCGATGGCATGATAATCGCACCCCGTATGAAGGATCGGGTCTGTTGCCTGTCCGGTGCCCGGACCGAGTTCCAGTACGGATTTTCCGGGGCCGATGCCCGCGTATGCAATCAGCGCGGCAAACAGTTCCGCAGAATACCGGGGTCTGTACCGGTCAAACTGTTCGGGAATCGTGTCAAATACCTTTCGGAATTCCATGGTTCCGCCTCCTTGTCAATGTGTTTTTTATGCTTTCCGGAAATTGATCCCCGCTTTTGCCGCCTGCTTCATCTGTAGCTGCCGCGGGATTGTGTAAATTCTGCCGTTTTTGCGGAAATTCGCCCCCGTCTGCTTGAAATTGAAGGTTACGTTGTATCGCATACACTGTTCTCTCGTCCAGAGAATCCAGTCGTAGTCGCAGATCCGCGCACCCTCGCCGGATTCGCCGCCGCAGGTGACGGATTCGATCGCGTTCCCGTAATACGACAGATACGCTTCGATGCTGATCCCCTCCAGCATCGGTTCGTGGATGATGTTCTTGTGGCAGATCGGTAGTTCCAGAAAGACCGGCAGCCGCTCGTCCGCCATTTTCTGATTCTCGCAGGTGCAGCAGATGTGGACGTTGCCGTACCCGCTGCCCCAGTCCTCCGGCAGACCGACGGAAAACCGGTCCGGCCGTTTGGTGACGAAGAAAAAGTTCAGATCCTGCCGTTCCTTCATCATCCGCCATGCCTCCGGCCGCCATTCGTCCGCATCGGGGTGAAAGAAGTCGGACGTAAAGCAGGTATAGACGAAATCTCCGTCCGGCTGCAGGGCATAACTGCCGTCACGTTTCCGGCGGACGGGCAGGTTGAAATTTCCTGTTTTGGCGACCACGGAGGAATCCCTGCCGAATTCGGCGTCGCGGCGGTAGACATAGCAGTTCAGGCATCCGGGACTGATTTTGGTACAGCCGTGCCACAGGTTCCAGCTTGACATGGGAAACTCCTTTCGGGAGGATTTGAGAAAATTATAGCACAAAAACAGACGTTTTTCAATTAACTGACCAAATCCCGGAGAAATATTTCTGCAGTTTTTGATTTGCGGATATTAACAACCGCGATTGATTGTGTTATAATAACAACAGACGTGTTCGAGGATACCTGACAGACGGAACTTTGTCAGCTTATTATACGGGATAATGTCCTTCATTGCCCCATGCAACAAATATCATTTTATCGAAAGTATCAAACACGTCTGATAACAGAAACTACATGACTTCAATATTACAAGGAGGATGAATCATGAGCGCAACCGTATATTTTTCCCGGGAGATCACACCCGAAAAGGTTCTGCAGCTTTATCAGCTGACAGGGAAAGAACTGACCGGCAATGTGGCGGTGAAGGTTCACTCCGGTGAAAAGGGAAATCAGAATTTCCTGAAACCCGAATTCTGGAAACCTGTCATCGACCATGTGGGCGGCACCGTTGTGGAATGCAACACCGCCTACGAGGGGGAACGCAACACCACAGACAAGCACCGTAAACTTTTCGCTTACCATGGCTGGAGCGACCACTTTCAGGTAGACCTGCTGGATGCCGAAGGACCGGATCTGGAAATCGACATTCCGGACGGCAAGGTCATTCAGAAGAATTATCTGGGTAAGAACATCGCCAATTATGATTCCATGCTGGTGCTGTCCCATTTCAAGGGGCATCCCATGGGCGGCTACGGCGGCGCACTGAAGCAGCTGTCCATCGGCTGTGCGTCTTCTTACGGTAAGGCTTATATACACGGCGCGGGCGAACCGGCAAAAATCTGGACGGCCGATCACGATTCCTTCCTGGAATCCATGGCGGATGCGGCAGGAAGCGTGGTGAAATTTTTTGGCGGCAATATCGTTTATGTGAACGTGATGAAGAACATGAGCGTGGACTGCGACTGCTGCGCCGTAGCAGAGGATCCCTGCATTGCGGATATCGGTATTCTGGTCTCCACCGACCCCATCGCCGTCGATCAGGCGTGCATTGATCTGGTTTACGCCTGCACCGATCCCGGCAGACCCCATCTGCTGGAACGGATCGAAAGCCGCAACGGTGTGCATACCATTGAAGCTGCCGCCGCACTGGGTTACGGCAGCAGAGAATACAACCTTGTGGAAGTATAATACGTCAGCAGGAGTGTGAAGGTATGAAGGTACTGTTTGTCGGCAACAGCCATACTTACGTCAACGATATGCCGGAACTCTTTGCACGTTTTGCGGAGAAAACAACCGGCGTGAAGCCCGAAGTTGTGATGCTTGCCTATCCCGGACGGGATTATGACTGGCATTTCAGGGAATATGCGTCTCTGCGCTTTAACCTGATGTACGGCGGTTATGACTACTGCGTTCTGCAGCAGGCGGCGCATCCGTATCCGCCAATCGAAACCACGCTGAAAACCGGCGCGGAGATGATTGATCTGTGCCATCGCTGCGGCGTGAAACCGGTGGTATATATGACATGGGCGGAAAAACGCTTCCCCGAAAATCAGCAGAAAATGATTGATACCTGCGAGAAGCTGGCGGGAGACAATGACGCGCTGCTGGCTCCCGTCGGACGTGTGTGGCAGGAAGTACAGCAGACCCGTCCGGATATTGAACTGTATCATACCGACGGTGAACACGCCGGTCCGTACGGCGATTTTCTGATCGCGGCAGTATTCTGCAAACTGCTGACCGGCAGGGTTTCCGATGAAGTCAGCGGCATGGGGTTCAATTTCCATATCAGCGACGAAAACGGACGCAATACGGTAAATCAAGACCTTATCCTCACGGAACTGGATAAGGAAAAAACGGACTATATCCTCGGAATAATCAATCGGTAAAGAACAATTTTTGAAAATTCATCGGATTTACGTTAATAAAAAACTCATGGGAGGAGATTTTTCTATGACAAACCGCGAATGGTTCAAACAGGCTCAGTTCGGCATGATGATCCACTGGGGACTTTACTCGCTTCCCGCAGGAGAATGGAAGGGAAGACGGATGGAGGATATCGGCGAATGGGCGCAGCAGTATTTCCGCATCCCCAATGCCGAATACGCCCGTCTTGCAGGGGCGTTCAATCCCATTCTGTTCAACGCCGAAGAATGGGTGGATCTGGCCATTGATGCCGGAATGAAGTACATGGTGTTCACGTCCAAGCATCACGACGGCTTCGCAATGTATAAGTCCGACGTGTCGAAGTACAATATCGTGGACGCTACTCCGTTCGGCCGCGATGTAACCGCAGAACTTGCGGAAGCCTGCTACAAGAAAGGGCTGAAATTCGGTCTTTATTATTCGCAGGACCTCGACTGGAGCCATCCTCACGGCGGCGGATACACAGCGGGAAAGACCTGGTGCGGAGGAAAGGCATATTGGACAAACAACTGGGATTTCCCGGACGATGACAAGAAAGATTTTGCGATCTGCTTCGAAGAAAAGATCAAGCCGCAGGTTACGGAGATTCTCACGAAGTATGGAGAACTCTGCCTGATCTGGTTTGACGTACCGTTTACCATCTCCCGCGACCAGACCGACGAGCTGTATCATCTCGTCAAGAAATACCAGCCCGAATGCCTTGTGAATTCCCGGATCGGCAACGGCTACGGCGATTACGCTTCCGCCGGCGACAACGAGATTCCCAACGACGACAAGTCTGCGATGCTCTTCGAAACCCCGGCAACGCTCAACGACACATGGGGCTATAAGTCATTCGACAGCAACTGGAAGAGCGCGGAACGGATCATCGAAATCAAGAATCATCTGGCAGAACGCGGCGCGAACTATCTTCTCAACGTTGGTCCCGATTATCTCGGACGGATTCCCGCACCTTCGGCGGATATCCTCAGAGAAGTCGGTAAAAAAACGAAATAATTGCAAAACAAAAAACGGCGGATTGAAAAATCTGCCGTTTTTGCGCGATTTATCGGATCAGTTTGCTTCCGGCCACCAGAGAGCCGCCCAGAGAAGTTCTTCGTTCTGCCGGTTGATGACAGTATGGAGGGCATCGGCGGGAATCCGAACCACGTCGCCGGGTTCCACAGGGATTTCTTCGCCGTCAACAAAGACAAATCCCGTTCCCTTGAAGAAAAAGTAAACTTCCTCCTTGGGATGGCGGTGACGTTCCATTTCGCCGGGTTTGTCCAGATATCCCCACGCATGATCGAACGGCGCGGGCATCCCTTTCGGGAGAACGGGCGAGGCGAGAATGGTGTTTTCGTGGGCCGCAGTTGCCGTCAGCGGATTGAAATTGCTCTTGAGTTCCATGGTGAATCCTTTCGTTTTTTCATTTTACCGTGTTATTTATCCGTATGCCATGAACAAGAACATTTCTGTTCAGCATTGAATCTTACGGATTCTGCGGCAGCGGGATTTCAGCGGCAAAGATCATATTCTTATCCCATTTCTCGGAAATCGTTTTCTTCATATAGTCGATTGTGGGAGTTACGGTGCAGCTTGTCGATTCCCCGTTGAAGGTAACGGTGATCGGAGAGAACAGATCGGCCATTTCGTCATTGACCATGATGAAAACGTTGCCTTTCGCCGTGTTTTTCTCCACATTGAAGGTGTTGGTGTCTTTATCATAATTGACAATAACGACTCCATCGCGGAGACTTTTGGGGGCTCTGAGCCAATAGAAGGTTTCGGTATCGGAGCCGGGCGCTCTGACCGACAGATCCCATACAATGCGCTCGGGAAGCGGGTCTCTTGTGTACTGATTCACAAAGTCCACCGCATTTGTGTTGGTTTTTTCGGATGCGGGAGCTTCTCCTTTCAGCCATTCCTCCGGATTGCTGATGATTGTCTGCTGCGAACGGTTTGCATCGTTGTCACGGACGCCGTGACCTTTTCCGACATGGAGAAATACGGTGTGGATGTAGCCTTCCGTGAAATCATCCGTCCGGTATTTTTCGGCAAGCTCATCGAGACGACCCGCAGAACGCGCCGTTTCCTTATGGCGGTCATAGCTGGTGTCATTTTCGCCGCACTGGAGAGAAATGGGCGTGTTGTAGAGATTGGTCATGTTTACGCCGTTCGGATGTCCTGCGGACATATTGACTGCGGCAAACCGGTCGGCAAGACGCGGGGATATCTGATAGACACCGTCGCCGCCTGCCGAATATCCCATCAGGTAAATACGGTTCGTGTCAATGTTTTCGTAAATGGACAGATTTTCGATCAGCCGTTCGTACAGGGCATAGCTTTCATCGTTGAAATGCGTGTTCCATGTGTCCCGTACCCCTCTGGGAGCAACATAAATACCGCTCTCAACGCTGTCGCGGTAGTAAATCTGCATGTGCTGCCACTGGCTGTCATTGACATCTTTGGTCGTACCGCCGCCGCCGTGAAGAGCGATATAAACCGGATATCCGTTTTCTCCCGGTTCCCCGATCTTGCTGACGGTGTACTTCATGGTGGCACTTCCGGACGTCATGGATTTCTTTTCGGTTTCCTGCCGACGGGAAGCGTCCGCTTTTTCATTTTCCGCCATTTCGTTGAACAGGGTTTCTCTTGCGTTTTTTACCGCAGAGTTGGAATCAAGAACGATGGGAGCGGGGATTTCTTCCGGAATTTCGGTTTCCTCTGTCTGTTCGGGTGCTGCCGGTTCTTCTGCGGATACGGTCTCAAGGGACGGCTGTTCGTACGTCTCTGCGGGGACTGCATTGTCTGCGGAGTTACAGGATGCAAGGAGTGTCATGACTGCAATCATAAATAGTACCGTTCGTTTCATTGAACTTCAACCTTTCGATGATTTCTTCGGATTCATCCGAATATATTGGTTTTATTGTACCATAGACATGAAAGATTTGTCAATGGAGCGGATGTGAAATAAAAAAACAGAAAATCTGCGGACGGACAATGGACTTTTCAGAAAATTTCTGCTATACTTATTTTCGGATTCCCTCATTCACGGGAACAGGATCGAAAAAATTCAGGAGCGATGAGATTATGAAAAAGATATTGGAAATTACCGTGGATTCTCTGGATTCGGCACGGGCTGCCATTGCCGGAGGTGCGGATCGTCTGGAATTGTGCAGTGCGCTGGCCGTCGGCGGACTGACTCCGTATGCGGAGCTTTTGCGCCGTATACGACAGGAAAGTGCGATCGGAATCCGCTGTCTGATCCGTCCGCGGGCAGGGGATTTTCTGTATACCGATGAAGACATCCGGATGATGGCTGACCAGATCGAAACTCTTCGGGCACACGGGGCAGACGGATTCGTCATCGGCTGTCTGGATGCCGACGGAAATCTGGATGTCCGTGCGCTGAAGCCTCTTCTGAACGCCGCAGAAGGTACCGGACTGACTCTTCACCGCTGCATTGACGTATCACGCGATCCACGGGAAACCTATCTGGCTGCCGGAGAAGCCGGTTTTGATACGGTACTGACCAGCGGAGCCGCCGGGAACTGCCTTGCCGGGATCGAAACCATCGGCAGACTGCTGGAACTCCGGGACAGCAGGGGAGGCCCCGAAGTGCTCATCGGATGCGGAGTGAACGCCTCGGTCATTGCTGCTTTCCGGAACCGGTATCCTCAGGCGTGTGCGTTCCACATGAGCGGAAAGACGGATGTTGAAAGCGGAATGATCTTTCGCCGGGAGGGTGTTCCTATGGGACTGCCCGGTCTGGACGAATGGCATATCCCGCAGACGGACGAACAGGCAGTCCGTGCCGCACGGGCAGCACTGAACGAAACCGGAAAATAACCCAAACAGAACATTTTTTACAAAAAATTCAAGTTCAACGTCCCACTGTGGCGAGGTAACGAGCTCGCGAACGGTTTTCTTAGGTTTTGTATATCCATATTTGATGCACCGGAATTGCACAGACTATATCTATCTCATTCCCAGATGAAAAGTTTTTGAATGGGGTTCGTAGTTACGCAAAGCGTAACTACAGGGAACTTTTCTCAAAAAGTTCCCCCAAGTCCGTTCCCCCGAAAAAGAAAATGTTATTGCCGTTGACAGATGCGGTCGATCCAGTCGAACAGTTCCGGGAGATCGTAATCTCCACTGTGCGGCACGCCCCACGGCAAGCGGAAATCGACCGTTTTTCCGGCATCCCGCAGGCATTCCGCAAGAAGCGCGGGAACAGCAAAGGAGGTATCACGGTCAGCGGCACCGTGACGGATCCGCCAGTGCTGCGCACATTTTTCGTTCCGGATGAAATTCATCGCATTCATGAGATATATGGTTTCGTCGGGAGCACTTTCTCCGCCGCATCGGCTGTGTTCCAGACCGAACGGCGTAAAGTGACGTTTCGTCACGGTTTCCGAACCGAAAAGATCGTTTTCATAAGTGTGCAGTTCTGGGTCGTCAAACGCGCAGGGGGCTTTCATACGGGTGATGTACCCGCAGTATTTCGGAAAATCTACTGTCCCGTTCCGCACATCAACGCCGGATTCGGACGGAATCTCCGCTCCGGACTGGATGGCAGTTTCCGCAGAATCGAGAATCAGACGTTTGATGTGTTCCGCAAAACTGCCGTTTCCGTCTTTGTCAAGCGTCAGACCGTGCGGCGCGATGCGGTTGATGTAATCCGGAAATGCGTCCCGAAGCAGAGCGGACAGAGCCATCCGTTCTTCCGGAATCCAGGTTACAACAGGCGTAACCTTCCAGTTCTCCCCGTCCCGTTCCCAACGGTGGCCGTGCTGCCTGTCGAGATGGCCGTACTGCCACTCATAGGCGGTGTCGGAGTTCTCAAGATTGGTGATCGGACAATAGCAGGACGCAGCAAATATCCGGTCGCTTTCCTCTGCCGCGCCGATTTCATTCAGATAGGGTTCGTACAGCGGCGAATCTCCGGAAGCCGCCAGCAGAGCCGACATCGCGCCGCCCGCACTGGTTCCGTTGGAGATGATTTTGTCCGGATCACCGCAGATTCTGTCTGCAATCGAACGGATGAAGCGCACAGCGGCTTTCAGATCGACAATCACGGCAGGAGCTTTCCCGACAGAACGGCTGTCCGTCTGTGTGTTTTTTCCGCGAACTCCGGCGGAGATCACCACATATCCGTGAGCAAGTGCGGCGGCTTCCGTATTGAACGAACCGTCGTCATGAACGAATGGCCGGCACGG
>SVQN01000052.1 GCA_015065295.1 Oscillospiraceae bacterium | reverse complement strand
CCCGTGATTTCCCTAATCGTTCATAAATTCCATCTTGCAATCCATCCGCGTCTGTGGTAGAATAGGATAGTTTCAGGAATTTTCAGACAAACTATCGAGGAACAGCATCGTATGAAAAAAAACGGCGTAATGCTCGTCGGCCTCTGCGGACGCAGCGGCTCGGGCAAAGGATATATTGCGAAAATGTTTGCGGACTGCGGGATTCCGTCCGTCGATACGGACGCCGTTTATCGCCGCATGACCGCCCCCGTCCCCTCTCGTTCCGCCCTCTCTCCCTGTATGAACGAGCTGATCGAACGCTTCGGAGAACAGATTCTTTCGTCCGACCGGTCGCTGAACCGCGCCGTGATGCGGACGCTCGTTTTCGGCGGCGATACGGCGGCACTTGCCGATCTCAACCGGATCACCCACCGGCACATTCTCGCCGAAACGCAGGCCATCGCCGGACAGCTCTTCCGCGAGGGTGCGGACATTGTTCTCATCGACGCGCCGGTTCTTTATGAAAGCGGCTTCGACAAAATGTGCGAACAGGTCGTCTGCGTGACCGCGCCGGAGGATGTGATCGTTTCGCGGATCATGAAGCGCGACGGTCTGTCCGAAGACGACGCCAAAAAACGCCTTGCCAGCCAGAAAACCCGCGAGGAACTCGAAGACCGCGCCGATGTCGTCATCGACAACAACGACGAACGTCCGGTTCTCTATGAGCGCGTCCGCCGCTGCGTGGATCATCTGCGCGCAATCCGCCGGGAACGCTACGAATAAGGGGATCGCGGAATGAAACTGAAAAACGCCGCTGCACGGAGCGCGGTAATCATCACAATTCTGATTCTGTCCCTGCTGTGCGGGTATATCTATTCGACCGTCTGGCATTCGATTGATCTGCGGAGCCATCCGCGCGACTGCCGGGAACTGGTCGAAACCTACGCCGCCGCCTACGGTGTGCCGGAAGATTTGATCTATGCCGTCATCCTCACTGGAAGCGATTTCCGGAGCAACCATGTTTCGGAGGACGGCCGGATCGGGCTGATGCAGCTTTCCGAATCCACGTTCGCGCGTCTGACAAAAATCACGAAGGAAAATCTCGATCACGGAATCCTGTACGATCCGGAGACGAACATCCGTTACGGAACCTACTGGCTGTCCTATCTGTACACGCAGTACGGACGGTGGCACACGGTGCTTGCCGTTCACGTTTCGGACGATGAAGACCTCGTCAGACTCTGGCTGGAAAGCGGCCTGTACACCGACGACAAGGGCAACCTGACAGAAATCCCCGTGGAAACCGTAGCGGAAACGGTGGAAGCCATCGAAGAAGCACGGGAAAAGTACCACGAACTCTATTATGACTAAGGGCTAAGAGCTAATGGTGAATGGCTATGGCTGAACTTCATGGTCATCGGCTTGACGTAAAATTCGGCATAGTCCTTCACCATTAACCATTAGCCATTAGTCCATATATATTTTCACAAACGAAAGGAACTACCATCATGAGTGACAAGACCAAGGGTCAGCTTCTGAAGGAAGAACTCTTCTACAAGAAGAAGAGCGCATTTGAACTGAAATCTGCCGAAGACCTCGCCAGGGCGAAGGCGTACGCTGCCGACTATGCGGCATGGCTCGATGCTTCCAAGACCGAACGCGAAGCCGTTACCGCTTCCATCGCGCTGCTCGAAAAGGCAGGCTACCGCGAATACAAGCTCGGCGAAGCTCTCGCAGCCGGCGACAATGTATATCTGAACAACCGCGGCAAGAATCTTTTCGTGATCCACGTCGGTTCCGAACCGATCGAAAACGGTGTCCGTATCTGCGCGGCGCACATTGACGCACCCAGAATCGACCTCAAGCAGCATCCGCTGTACGAAAACGACGGTTTCGGCTACTTCAAGACGCATTATTACGGCGGCATCCGCAAGTATCAGTGGGCAACCATTCCGCTTGCTCTGCACGGCGTTGTAACCAAGGCAGACGGTACGACCGTGGACGTTCGCATCGGCGACGAAGCGGGCGATCCCGTATTCTGCATCACCGACCTTCTCCCGCACCTCGCAAAGGATCAGAACGGCCGTCCTCTCGGCTCCGCGTTCACCGGCGAAGGTCTGAACATCGTGATGGCAACCTCTCCCTACATTGAAGAAGACGGCAAGGTTACTCCCGCAGACGAAAAGACCAAGCTGAACGTGATGATTATGCTTTACGAAAAGTACGGCATCACCGAATCCGACTTCATGAGCGCGGAACTTTCCATCGTTCCCGCACAGAATTCCGTGGACGTTGGTCTTGACCGCTGGCTGATCGGCGCATACGGTCACGACGACCGCGTATGCTCCTATCCGGCACTGACCGCTCTCATGGAAACCAAGGATTCCGTTCACACGAACATCGCGGTTCTCGCCGACAAGGAAGAAACCGGTTCCGACGGCGTTTCCGGTATGCAGTGCTGCCTGCTCGTTGACCTGATCGACGAACTCGCAAAGAACCTGAACGGCAACGCAAACGTTGTCCGCATGAACTCCAAGTGTCTCTCCGCAGACGTTACGGCGTGCTACGACCCGAACTACGCGGAAGTCTTCGAAAGACGCAACTCTTCCCTCCTGCACTGCGGCGTCGGTCTGTCCAAGTACACCGGTTCCGGCGGCAAGGGCGGCACCAACGACACCTCTGCGGAATACGTTGCGTTCGTCCGCAAGATTTTCGACGACGCGGGCGTTATCTGGCAGACGGCGGAACTCGGCAAGGTTGACCAGGGCGGCGGCGGCACGGTTGCGAAGTACATCTCCAACCAGAACATCGACACCGTGGACATCGGCGTACCGGTTCTCTCCATGCACGCTCCCTTCGAGTGCATCTCCAAGTCCGACCTCTACGAAGCCCACCTCGCATTTACGGCTTTTTGTAAGTGATTTTTCTCGGGGAAACCTTTTTTGAGGAAAAAGGTTTCCCCGAACCCCTTCCAAAAACCTTTTCAAACAGGGAAAAGGTTTTGGTTTTGTTTATATTTTTAGTTTTTCCGGCAGGAATTTTGCTGTGCCGGAATATTCGTTTTTGAGAGGTATTTTTTATGTTTGATTTAGAAAATACTCTGCGCGAGACCGGGATTGTGCCGGTGATTAAGATTTCCGATGCCAACCGTGCGGCGGACTTGGCGAAGGCTCTCTGTGCGGGCGGAATGCCTGCGGCGGAGGTAACATTCCGGACAGCGGCGGCAGCGGATGCGATTTATAAAATGCGGGAAGCGTTTCCCGGAATGACGGTCGGTGCCGGAACGGTGCTGACGAAAGCGTCGCTGGACGATGCGCTGGCGGCGGGAGCGCAGTTTATCGTTGCGCCCGGGCTGAATCCGTCGATTGTTGAGGCGTGTCTGGCGAAGGATGTGCCGGTGGTTCCGGGGTGCATGACCCCCTCGGAAATGGAACTGGCGATGGCGATGGGGCTGACCTTTGTGAAGTTCTTCCCTGCGGAAGCCGCCGGGGGAGTAAAATTCCTGAAGGCGGTATCGGCTCCGTATGCGGGACTGAAATTTATGCCGACCGGCGGGATTTCGATGAAGAACGCGGCGGATTATCTGGCTCTGCCGTACGTTGTCTGCTGCGGCGCAAGTTTTATCGCGTCGGACGAACAGATCACCGGCGGACGGTTTGATGAAATTGAAGAAGCGGCACGTCAGGCGAAGGTACTGGCGGACACGGTTCGCGGACATTGAATTTGAAAATAATTTTATTTATATAGAGAGAATACTATGCTTGAACGACTGAAAGAAGCCGAAATCCGGTTTGATTCCATCGAGGAAGACCTCGCAAAACCGGAAACGCTCGGCGATATGGAGCGGTACACCTCGCTGATGAAGGAACGCGCAGTTCTTGCGCCCGTCATTGAGAAGTACCGCGAATACAAAAAGGCGCAGTCCGACGCGGACGAAGCATTGGAAATCCTCGACATGGAAAGCGATCCCGATATGCGCGAGATGGCGAATGAGGAACTCAAGCGCGCCAAAGAGGACAGCGAACGGATTTATGAGGAACTGAAAATCCTGCTTCTCCCGAAGGATCCGATGGACGACAAAAACGTTGTCATCGAAATCCGAGCGGGAGCGGGCGGCGAGGAAGCGGCACTGTTTGCGGGCGTTTTATACCGGATGTACTCCATGTACGCCGATGTGAAGCGTTACAAGACCGAGACGGTCAGCATCAACGAAACGGGGCTGGGCGGCTTCCGTGAAATCACGTTCATGATTACCGGAAACGGCGCGTATTCCCGTTTCAAGTACGAAAGCGGCGTTCATCGCGTTCAGCGCGTGCCGGACACGGAATCCTCCGGACGGATTCACACTTCCACAGCGACGGTTGCCGTTCTGCCGGAAGCGGAGGACATTGAAATCGAGATCAACCAGAGCGATCTGGAAATTGAAACGATCAAATCCAGCGGTGCGGGCGGTCAGCACGTCAACAAGACGGAGTCGGCGATCCGTATGCTGCACAAGCCGACGGGCATCGTGATCGAATGTCAGGACGAGCGCAGCCAGATGAAGAACCGCGACAAAGCGATGAAGCTCCTGCGCGCGAAGCTCTACGACATGAAGACCCGCGAACAGCATGACAAAATTGCCAGCGAACGCAAATCGCAGGTCGGTACCGGCGACCGGAGCGAAAAAATCCGGACGTACAACTATCCGCAGAGCCGCGTGACCGACCACCGGATCAATCACACGATCTATTCCCTCGAAAATTACCTCAACGGCGATCTGGACGACATGATCGACGCACTCGCAACGGCGGAAACCGCCGAAAAACTCAAGAGCGGGGAGACGATACTGTAATGAATACCGAATTTCTGAAAATTTCCGGACGTGCCGACACTCCCGCGGACGACGAAATTCTTCTTCGTGCCGCCGACGTGATCCGGCGCGGGGGACTGGTTGCTATTCCTACGGAAACGGTCTACGGTCTTGCCGGAAGCGCGTTTCTCGCGGAATCGGCGGAAAAAATTTACTCCGCCAAGGGTCGTCCGGCGGACAATCCGCTGATCGTCCACATTGCGTACCCCGAAGATGCGGAAAAAATCGCGTATACCTGTGATCTCTATTATCGTCTTGCGGAACGGTTCATGCCGGGGCCGCTGACGATCATTCTGCCGAAAAAGGACATCATTCCGGACACCGTAACGGCGGGACTGGATTCGGTCGGCATCCGCTGCCCTGTCCATCCGGCCGCGCACCGGCTGATCGAAGTATCCGGTCATCCCATTGCCGCGCCGAGTGCAAACCGTTCGGGAATCCCTTCTCCGACAAATGCGGAACACGTCCGTGCGGACATGGACGGACGGATTGACATGATCCTCGACGGCGGCGAATGCGAAATCGGTCTGGAATCGACCGTCATCAAGCTGGAAGCCGACGGTTCGGGCTGCACGATTCTGCGTCCGGGCGCAGTCACGGCGGATATGCTGTCGGAAGTCTGTCCGAAAGTGACGATTTCCCGCGCAGTCATCGAGCCGTCGCTGGCGAACGAAATCAAGCCGGAATCCCCCGGCATGAAATACAAGCATTACGCACCGACCGCGGAGGTCGTCCTGATCGACGCACCGGAAGAAGTGTTCGTGAATTACGTCCGAATGGATGCGGAATCCATCCGCCGGTACGGGGTACTGACTCCCACAGAAACCGCAGGCAGCTTTGACGGCGGCGTGATGCTGCTTCTCGGCCCGCGCGGTGATGCGAAGGAAGCCTCCCGCCGTCTGTTCACCTTGCTCCGCCGTGCCGACGAAATGGAACTGGAAAAGGTCTATGCCCTTCTTCCGCCGGCGGACGGCGAATATCTGGCGTACTACAATCGAATTGTGCGTGCAGCAGGATGCAAAGTCATTAAACTGGGAAATCTGTTTTAAATAAAATTTGTCTGTATATCGGAGAATCATCATGAATCTTATTACCAACAACATGAATGCTTACGTTGCCGAAGTGCAGGATCGCCTGCGCGCCATGGGCAGACCCGTCATCGCGGATATGTTCCGGGCAACCTATCTCAACACCATCGAAACCACCGTCAAACTCGACGAACACGGCGCGTTTGTCATCACCGGCGACATTCCGGCGATGTGGCTCCGCGACTCGTCCGCACAGGTTCGTCATTATCTGAATCTCACGAAGGACGACGCGGACATCCGTTCCCTTGTGGCAAGTCTTGTAAAGCGTCAGGCATACTGCATCCTTGACGACCCCTACGCCAACTCCTTCAACCAGACCAAGAAGGAAGGCGGTCACTACGCCGACACCACCGAGTTCGACAACCCGATGGCATGGGAACGCAAGTACGAAGTGGACTCCCTCTGCTATCCCGTAAATCTCGCGTACCACTTCATGAAAGCATCCGGCACGACCGAACACCTTGACGAAACCTTCAAGAAGGCTTGTCTCACGATTCTCGACACGTTTGAAACCGAACAGTATCACGCGGAAAAGTCCAAGTATCGTTTTACCCGCGTCAACTGCCCGCCGAGCGACACGCTGAAGTGTGATGGCATGGGTACTCCCGTAGCGTATACCGGCATGACGTGGAGCGGCTTCCGTCC
Source organism: Oscillospiraceae bacterium (assembly GCA_015065295.1). GTDB lineage: Bacteria > Bacillota > Clostridia > Oscillospirales > CAG-272 > UMGS1696. Next base: position 14,728 of record SVQN01000052.1, on the reverse strand, counting down.
GTCCGACGACGCATGCGAACTGCACTATCTGATCCCCTCCGAAATGTTCGCGGTGGTCATCCTCGGCTATATGGCAGAAATCGCGGAAACCGTATGGAACGACAGCGCGATGGCAGAACGTGCACTCAAGCTGCGCGGCGAAATCGACGCGGGTATCAAAAAGTACGGTACGTTCGACCATCCGGAATTCGGCACGATCTACGCTTACGAAGCGGACGGTCTCGGCAGCCAGAACTTCATGGACGACGCCAATGTTCCGAGCCTGCTGTCCCTGCCCTACCTCGGTTACTGCTCCGCAGACGACGAAATCTATCAGAACACCCGCCGGTTCATCCTCTCGAAGAACAACCCGTACTACTACGAAGGCACGGCAGCCAAGGGTATCGGCAGCCCGCACACCCCGAAGAACTATATCTGGCACGTTTCCCTGGCAATGCAGGGTCTGACCTCTGTCTGCGACGACGAAGTGAACGCGATCCTCGACCTGTTCGAAACAACCACAGCGGGAACCGGTCTGATGCACGAAGGCTTCCATGTGGACAATCCGGATAAGTTCACGCGTTCGTGGTTCGCATGGGCAAACTCCATCTTCGCGGAATTTGTCATTCACACAGTAGAAACTAAGAACTAAGAGTGAATGGCTAATGACTTTGACTGAATTTCATGTCTGTCGGCTGACGTAACGTCTGACATAGTCATTCACCATCCGTCATTAGCCATTAGTTATATTTGTTATGGCGAGAAAGAAAAACGAAACTACACCTGAAATTACGAAACTTGCGGATATCAGAGACCAGATCATTACCGATACCATTGAAACCAACTATATGCCCTACGCGATGAGCGTCATTGTGTCGCGCGCCATTCCGGAAATCGACGGGTTCAAGCCGTCTCACCGGAAACTGCTCTACACCATGTATAAAATGGGGCTGATGAACGGACCGCGCACCAAAAGTGCGAACGTTGTCGGACAGACGATGCGTCTCAACCCGCACGGCGACGCGGCGATCTACGAAACGATGGTTCGTCTGACGCGGGATCACGAGGCTCTCCTTCATCCCTTTGTGGATTCCAAGGGCAGCTTCGGCAAGCACTACAGCCGTGACGCCTACGCCGCCGCCCGTTATACCGAAGTCAAGCTCGATCCCATCTGTGCGGAGCTGTTCGGCGGCATTGACAAGGATGCCGTGGACATGGTGCCGAACTACGACAACACCATGCTCGAACCTGCGCTTCTGCCGACCTCCTTCCCGAACATCCTCGTCTGTCCGAATATGGGTATCGCGGTCGGTCTGGCTTCCCAGATCTGTTCGTTCAATCTGGCGGAGGTCTGCGACGGAACGATCGCACTCCTGAAGAATCCGAATACGACCACCGACAAGCTGATGGAACTCATCAAGGCTCCCGACTTTCCGGGCGGCGCGAACCTGATTTACGACCGTGCCCAGATGAAGCAGATTTACGAAACCGGTTCCGGCAGCTTCAAGGTGCGCGCACGGTATAATTATGACAAGAGCAAAGGAATCATCGAAATTACGCAGATTCCCTATTCGACCTCAAGCGACCTGATTATCAAGAAAATCGTTGATTTAATCAAGGAAGGCAAATTCAAGGAAATTTCCGACGTGCGCGACGAAATCGACCTGTCCGGCTTCAAGCTGTCGCTCGATATCAAGCGCGGCACGGACGCGGATGCCCTGATGAACAAGCTCTACCGCCTGACCACGCTTGAGGACAGCTTCTCCTGCAACTTCACCGTTCTGATCGACGGTCGGCCGTTCCAGCTCGGTGTGCGCGACATTCTGAACGAATGGATCAAATTCCGGCTCGGCTGTGTCCGCCGCGAACTGTCGTTCGAACTGGCGAAAAAGAAGGACAAGCTCCATCTCCTGCGCGGTCTCGGAAAAATCCTGATCGACATCGACAAGGCAGTCAGAATTGTCCGCGAAACGGAAAAGGAATCCGACGTTGTGCCGCGCCTGATGGAAGGCTTCGGCATCGACGAAATTCAGGCGGACTACATCGCCGAAATCAAGCTGCGGCATCTGAACCGCGAGTATATCCTCGAACGCATCCGCGAAATCGAGGATTTACAAAAGGAAATCGCCGACCTGGAAAGCACCATCGCGGACGACATCAAGGTCAAGGCGGTCATTGCGAAGCAGCTTGCGGCGATCAAGAAGAAATACGGCAAGCCGCGCAAGACGCAGATCATCACGGCGGACGAAATCGACGAGGATTCCGGTGAGGAAGAAATCGAAAACTACGCGGTGTTCGTTGTTCTCACGAAGGAAGGCTACTTCAAGAAGATCACGCGGCAGTCACTGATGCGGGCGGATGAGCAGAAAATGAAGGACGGCGACGAAATCATCGCGTCCGAAGAATGCGAAAACCGCTCCGAACTGCTGTTCTTCACCGACCGCGCACAGGTTTACAAATGTCGTGCAGCGGATTTTGATTCGGTAAAAGCATCCTCGCTGGGGGATTATCTGGCAGCGAAGCTGGGCTTTGACGAGGACGAACATCCGATCATGATGAAGGCAATCACGGAATACGATCCGCAGGACAATTTCATTTTCCTGTTCGAAAACGGCAAGGGCGTCAAAATTCCGGCATCGGCGTACGAAACAAAAACCAACCGCCGCCGTCTGACGGGTGCCTTCTCGGATGCTTCCCCGGTCGCGGCGATCCTGTACGAACACGAACCGATGGATATCCTGCTGGAAAACACCGTCGGCCGTGCGATCCTGATTAACTCCACCCTGATCCCGCAGAAAACGACGCGCACATCCGCCGGTTCGATCCTGTTCACGATGAAGGACGACATCAAAGTCGAGTTCGTCACCGCCGGCGATCAAATTGACATGGAAAAAGCGTCAAAATGCCGCAAGCACAAAATTCCGGCAACGGGAATCACGATCAATACGCTGATTTAAGTGAAAAGAGAAGAGTGAACAGTGAAAAGAAAAGGAAGAATTATGACACGCGCGCGTGTCATAATTCAACAATTTCTCTTCTTTCTTCTCTATTCTCTCTTCTCTCACTTTTTTCCTCTTGCATTTTCCGCAAAAATCCTGTATAATATATCATCTCCATCTATTCCGAAAGGCGGAATTTATCCTTGAAATCCAAAAAACTTACCGTTCCGGCCATCGTGATCGCGGCGGCTGCGGCGTTCGGCGTAACTACGGCGGCGGCTTACGACAGTTCCGAAGACCCGCTCATCTCACTTTCCTATCTGACGAAAATTTTCAAGACCGAGCTTCTTGAGGAACTCAACGAGACCATCGAAGCCGAAATCGCCGAGAGAATGCAGAATCTGGATATGTCCCAGTATCAGCCCCCGAAGGAAGAACCCAAGGAAGAGCCGGTTCCGGCCGTTTCCTCGACGTACGAAGTCGTTGAACTCAGCTGGGGTGACGCCCTCTATGCGGCTTCTGCCTGCGACATCATGCTCCGTTCCGGACAGGCCTACTGCATTGCGCCCGATGCTTCTCAGGGGATTGCGGATTACACCGCCGGTACGGAAATTTACAACTACGAATATCTTACAAAAAATCACATGTGCCTGATTCCCCGCGGTGACGGCCGCGGCATTATGGCAGACGCTCAGTCCGTCTTTGTGATGGTAAGGGGGGAATACACCATTGTCGAAGGATAATGTAAAAAAGCCGCGTTCCCGTGAAGAACGCAAAAAAGCCATGGTGCGTCTGCTCGCGCTCATTATGGTCATCCTGATGGTCGGCGGTTCGGTTGTTTCCGCACTGATCTACGCTGTCGGCGCGTCGGATGTTGAATCCGCTTCCGTTCAGACTCTTGACACATCCTCGCTCAAAAACAGCGGGGATGTTCTGATTAGTGTCGGTCTGAACTACGGCTCCAATCTGACCAAAAGTTTCGGCGTGTGGTCGGATGAGGGGTACGTCATCGGCTCGCAGCTGCTGACCGGCGACAAGGACTTCACGGAACTCTGGAACATCGGCACCTCCTACATAGCCTGCACCGTGGACGACAATCTGACCGATTCGTCCGGGAGCTTTGTTCTTGCGAAAAAGTCGAAGAACGCGGACATCGGCGGATGGCACATCGAGATTTCCGACGATTTTGACCGCGATGACCTCGAAGACCTGATCGAGGACACGGAAAATGATCTCGACGACCTCGGTCTGTACGCAATTCCCTCCTATATCGATCAGGAATACGTTCTGCGTGTCGGTTCGTTTACGTCCGAAGAGGACGCGGAAGACGCGCTGGACAATGTGGAAGACCTCTATCGCAAGATGGATGTCGAAATCGTTTCGCCGAGCACCACCGCCGTCTCGGTCATCGACCCTGACCGGCATACGATTCTCTTTGAATTCGACTGCCGTGCGGAGCTTGAACTCGGTCTGGCGGCACATGAAGACAGCAGCGGCAATACCTATATGTCCACCCCCGCCGGAAACATCTATGACGGTGTGTTCTGCTTCAAGCGGTACGACAACGGCGACGTGGAAGGCGTACAACTGGCGAATATTCTCCCGCTGGAATCGTATCTCGCAGGGGTTCTTCCCTACGAAACGTCGAATACATGGCCGCTTGAAACGCTCAAGGCATTCGCCATCACGGTTCGTTCCTATACACTGTCGCATCTCGGCAAGCACGTTGACCGCTACGGCTTTGACCTCTGCAATACGGTGGACTGTCAGGTCTACCGCGGGATGGGAAGCGTAAACAAGCGGATCGTGGACGCAGTTCTCGGCACAGCCGGAAAAATTCTCATCTATGGAGACGAAATCGTCAATGCCTACTATTCGTCCAGCATGGGCGGCGTGACCGTTTCCGCAGAGGACGCATGGGGCGGGCAGGACAAGCTCCCCTATCTGAAGGCCGTGGAAACGCCGTGGGAACGCTACATGATCCACAACAACGGCTTCTGGATGTACGAAATCTCCCCGAAAGCTCTCTGCGATCATCTGAACCAGAAGGGATACACGACACTGGAGGACGAAATCGAGGATGTTGAAATTCTGGAGCTTGCCGAAAATTCAACGTACGTCAAGACGCTCCGCGTGACGGATATCCACGGGGAAAGCGTGACGATCACGACGACGGACAAAGTCCGTATTTCGCTGACGCCGTATGTCAAGAGCGCGAATTTCGTTGTCGGACGCGGTCAGGTGGAATACACGGAAAACGTGGTAATTGACGAAAACTACACAACCGAAACGCCGGAAGTTCCGGAGGAAAACGAATACGTCGGAGGCAATACCGTCTCCGGCAAGGATTCGGGCTATGCGGATGTTGACGGCACCTATGTCATCACAGCGGACGAAATTGACCGGCATTACACGTCGATCTGGACGAGCATCGCCACCGGGGAAGAAACGGTACTGTACGACAAAATCGACTTTTTCGTCATGACAAGCGGCAATGCCCACGCCTTCCTCGGCGAAGAATACGAAAAGTATGCGGAAGCGGAGGAAGAAGAACCGGAACCGGACTACAACACCGAAGTCGTTGCGGACAAATCGGACAGCGAAACGGTGTACAAGGTTGCCTACGCCAAGGACGAGGACAACTTCATTTTCGTCGGCAAGGGCTGGGGACACGGTGTCGGTATGAGCCAGTACGGTGCGCGCGACCTCGCGGACATGGGATACGGCTATGAAGACATTCTGAATTCCTACTTCACGGATGTGGAGATTATCGACTGGGAAGATTTCCAATAATGTCCAAAGAGAGAACAACGATGTTTCGTTCTTCTCTCTTTTTTGTTCAAATCCATATATTGTTTTCTATTTAGAATAACAAAAATACAGCAATCCCACTAATTTACTTTATCGCATAAAAGGGACTTGTATTTCCTGCTCCGCTGTGATATAATTCCTCCACAAATAGTTTAACATTAAACTATTATTAAACTAACTTAAAGAAAAGGAGTACCCACGGAATGCAGAACCTGAACGTCAACGGCAAAGCTCCCGCACAGGAAGACGCCCTTCCTTCGTCTGTACGGACTCCGATCCAGCTGATCGGTGATATTGCCCGCATGATGGGCGACCGGATCCGCTCAACCGGCGAAGAACATCCGGTCAGCCAGAAATCCGGACGCCTGCTTCTCATGGAACTGGCCCGCCGCGACGGACGTACCCAGCTCGATCTCGTCCATGCGACCCACCTCAAAGCCCCGACCATCAGCGTGGCTTTGCAGAAGCTCGAAAAAGACGGCTATGTTTCCCGCCGTCCCGATGAATACGACCTCCGCGCCACCCGCGTCTTTCTCACGGAAAAGGGACGTGCCCTCGACGACAAAATCCGCCGTCATGTCCATGCGGAAGAGAGCGAAGCCATGAAGAATCTGACCGATTCCGAACGCGAGACCCTCATGCGCCTGCTCAACAAAATCAAAACCAATCTCACGGATACTTCCGAAAAGGATGGTGACCTCTATTGAACAAAGTTAAACTCCGGAGTTACCTGAAAAAATACTGGTTCTTCGTGATTATTTCGCCGTTATTCATGGCCGGAGAAGTCATTGTTGACCTCCTGCAGCCCAAGCTCATGTCCAAAATCGTCAATACCGTCGTCGAAAGCGGCGAACTGTCCGTCGTCATGAGCACGATCCTTACCACCTGTCTCCAGATGCTCGGTCTCGTTGCCGTCGGCGGCTTTATGGGGCTGATGTGCTGCTACACCGCCAGCATCGCTTCCCAGGGCTTCGGCAGCGACGTCCGTATCGACGCGTTCAACAAGGTCATGTCCCTCTCGCTGGAACAGACCGATAAATTCACGACCGGTTCGCTCGTCACCCGTCTGACGAACGACATCACCGCTCTGCAGGACCTCGTCCAGATGATCCTGCGTATGTTCGTCCGCGCCCCCATCTTCATGATCGGCGGCCTGACGATGTGTCTGACCCTCGACGTATCCTTCGGGAAGGTCGTGGCGATTTCCTTCCCCTTCCAGCTCGCCGTGGTTCTCTTCATGGTCTTCAAGGCCTTCCCGAAGTTCTCGATCGTTCAGAAAAAGCTCGACCGCGTGAACTCCGTCGTTCAGGAAAGCGTTACCGGTGCGCGCGTTGTCAAGGCGTACACCCGCGAACCCCATGAAATCGAACGCTTCGGCGTTGCCAATGCGGAATATCAGAAGACCAACCTCTCCGTACAGATTCTCATGTCCTGCGTATGGCCGGTTCTTTCGATCATCATGAACGCGTCCGTTCTGGCGATTATCTATGTCGGCGGTCTGCAGGTCGAAGCCCAGCGCATCAACGTCGGCGACGTTATGGCGGCCGTCCAGTACATCTCGCAGGTACTCCATTCCGTCATGATGGTTTCCATGATGTTCAACCAGATCGCGCGAGGCAAAGCGTGCGGCGACCGTGTCCGCGAAGTCCTCGAAGCCGATCCGACCATCGTTTCCGGTTCCACCACCGAATCGAAGGAAACCGGTACCGTCCGTTTTGAAAACGTTTCGTTCAAATATCCGGGCGCAGGCGGTAACAATATTCTCGACAACATCTCCTTTGACGTGAAAAAGGGCGAAACCGTGGCGATCATCGGTGCGACCGGTTCCGGTAAGTCCTCTCTCGTCAACCTCATCCCGCGCTTCTACGACACCGTAGGCGGCACCGTTTACGTTGACGGCGTGGATGTAAGAAACTGGGATCTCCACGAACTCCGTCAGAAGATCGGTTTTGTTCTCCAGAAGAGCGAACTGTTCTCCGGTACGGTCAACGAAAACATCAACTGGGGCAAGCCCGACGCAACGCAGGAAGAAATCATTGCCGCCGCAAAAGTGGCGCAGGCGGATGAGTTCATCTCCCACATGGAAGAAGGCTACACCTCCTATGTTGCCGAAAAGGGCGCATCCCTCTCCGGCGGTCAGAAACAGCGTGTGGCGATTTCCCGCGCAGTTCTCCGCCGTCCCGAAATCCTGATTTTCGACGACAGCACCTCTGCGCTTGACCTCGGCACCGAAGCCAAGCTGAGAAATGCTCTCAACACCGAATTCGAAGGTACGACGGTCATCATGATCGCTCAGCGAATCGCCAGCGTCATGCACGCCGACCGGATTGCCGTCATTGAAAACGGCCGGATCACCGCGTTCGACAACCACGACAACCTCATGAAGACGAGCGCGACGTACCGCGATATCTACAGCTCCCAGATGAAATCCAACGGAGGTGACGCAGAATGAACAAAGACCCGAAAATGAACGGAAAAATGCCGCCGCCCCCGAACGGAAAACCTCCGATGCCCGGTACACCCGGCGGGAAGCCCGGTGACAAAAAAGAAATGACCGCCGACGAACTCCGCGCGATCATGAAGAAAAACGGGACGCAGCAGCGCGGTCCCGGCGGTCCCATGATCCGCGAAAAACCGAAGGATGCCAAAGGTACCCTGCTCAAGCTCATCAAGTACATCGGCAGGAGCAAATACCTCGTTCTGGCCGTTGTGGGAACGACGATTCTCTCGACCTTCCTGAACCTGCTCGGTCCGAATCTTCAGGGACGTGCCATCGACGCGATCACCGTCACGGCAGGCAAGCCGTCCGTGGATTTTGACGAACTCATCCGCGTTCTGATGCTGATGCTTCTCGTCTACCTCGGCAGTGCGGCAATCCAGATGATTCAGGGGATCGCCTCCGCGAAGATCACGCAGACCACCGTTTACACGATGCGTTCCGACCTTTTCCGGAAGATATCCTTCCTCCCGATCCGCTACACCGACACCCACGCGCACGGCGACATCATGAGCCGTATGACCAACGACGTAGACAATATTTCCATGACGCTGTCATCGTCGATTTCGTCGCTGATCTCGGCGGTTCTGACCCTCATCGGCGCGTTCTCGATGCTGATTTTCTACGACTGGCGCATGGCGATCATTTCCCTCGTCACGATTCCGCTGACGATCATCGTTTCGACGAATCTGTCGAAGTTCATGCGGAAATACTTCGTGGAAAAGCAGGTGCTTCTCGGTCAGCTGAACGCGCAGGTGGAAGAAATGGTCACCGGCTACAAGACCGTCATGGCGTACGGCAAGGAACCGGATGCCTGCGAAGAATTCGCGCGTGTGAGTGAAGAATTCCGCAAGTGCAGCATCCGCGCGAACGTCTGGGGCGGTCTGATGGGTCCTGCGAACAACATCATAAACAACCTGAACTACCTGATCGTCGCGGCAACCGGCGCGTACTTCACGGCGACCGGCGCGATTTCGGTCGGTGACATTCAGGCAATTCTCCAGTATTCCCGCCAGCTTTCGATGCCGATCAACCAGATTGCAAACCAGTACGCAAGCATTCTGACGGCGATTGCCGGTGCGGAACGCGTCTTCACGATTCTCGACACGCCGGACGAACTGGACGAAGGCAAGTCCGACATGAAGGTGGAAGACATCCGCGGAGATATTGAGTTCACGGGCATCAACTTCTCGTACAATCCGGGCAAGCAGGTTCTGCACGACTTCAATCTGAAGGTCAAGCAGGGTCAGAAAATCGCGCTTGTCGGTGCGACGGGTTCCGGTAAGACGACCGTTGTCAATCTGCTGACGAGATTCTACGACGTGGATTCGGGCGAAATCCGGATTGACGGCGTGAACATCAACGACATTCCGAAGAAGACGCTCCGCAGTGCGATTGCGATCGTTCTCCAGGACACGGTTCTGTTCCACGACACGATCGGCGCGAACATCCGCTACGGCAAGCTGGACGCAACGGACGAAGAGATCCGGAAAGCGGCAGCTACGTCGGAATCGGACGAATTCATCGAACGTCTGCCGGACGGCTACGAAACGATTCTGGCGGAAGGCGGCAGCAATCTGAGCCAGGGACAGCGTCAGCTTCTCTCGATTTCGCGCGCAGTTCTCGCCGACCCGAAGATTCTGATTCTGGACGAAGCGACCTCCTCGGTTGACACGCGTACGGAAATGCACATTCAGCAGGCGATGGTTGCGCTGATGAAGAACCGCACCAGCCTGATTATCGCGCACCGTCTCTCGACAATCCGCGACGCCGACATCATCATCGTCATGAAGGACGGCACGGTCATGGAAGCGGGCAACCACGACGAACTTCTCGCACAGAAGGGCGTCTACTACGGCCTGTACCAGAACCAGTTCGCCGGTATTGAGACTTGAATTTATTGTTCAGGGGATACGTTGGGGGAACTTTTTGGAAAAAGTTCCCCCAAACCCCTTCCAAAACTTTCCGTCTGCTGTAGCCATTTTGGTACAGCAGATTTTTTCTTTTTTGGGGAAGAGATAAGTTGCGTTCGTAAAGCTGACAGTGGGATGTTGATCCTCATCCCATGAAAGGGTGAAGATGGAAGTCAGGGGCCGCCGAGACCCTGACTTCCCACGCCGTGGAGACGGCTTTTGATTCAGATATACCATATCGGTTATCCTACTTTTTTCAGGCGGAAGACAAGTCTTGCCAGTGCCTTTCCGTTCCACGGAATCAGCGGGTACAGGTAGTGTCTGCGGCCGTCGATGGTACGGTTGGTTGCCGCAAGGAAAATGGCAATCACGATACCGACGGCGAATCCCCATACGTCGAACAATGCCGTAAGGACGAGCAGCAAAATCCGCAGGTATTTGAACGCGTAGCCGAGTTCATAGTTCGACTGTGTGAAGTTGGCGATGGCGACGAACGACATATATAAAATTACATCCGGTGACAGCCATCCGACCGTGACGGCAAAGTCACCGAGCAGAAGACCGCCGACGACCGACAGCGAGTTCGACAGGGTACTCGGCGTATTCAGCGATGCGAGCTTCAGCCCGTCGAGGGCAAATTCCGTCAGCAGCAATTGAGCGAAAATCGGCAGTGCGCCCGGATCGGCGGGAACGAGGAAGCTCCACGATTCCGGTAAAATGTCGATATGATTCAGCAGGAGGTACCACAGAGGCGTGAGGATCATGGTCATCCAGAAAATCGCGTGCCGGAGCAGGCGGAGGTAGGTGCCTGTGAACGGCGGGAAATAGTAGTCGTCCGTTTCCTGAAGAAAGTCGAACAGTGTGGTCGGGAAGATCATCGCTTCCGGACTGTTGTCGCAGATCAGGATGATTCCGCCTTCGAGAATCGTCGCCGCCGCGCTGTCCGGACGCTCTGTCGAACGGATTTTCGGGAACGGGTTATACCACCGCGTTTTCAGCATGGATTCGATGATGCTCTGATGCCCGAGGACAAGGCTGTCCGTATCCAGATTCTGTAATTTCCGGCACAGTTCCTCGACGTACTTCAAATCCGCGCGGCTTTCCATATAGCACAGCGCGAGATCGGTTCGGGTACTTGTCCCGACGTTGAGGTAGCGGATGGTCAGGTCGGTGCTGCGGATGCGGCGGCGGATCATGGCGGTATTGAAGATCATCGTCTCCACGAACCCGTCGCGGCTGCCGCGCATGACTTTGTCATTCTCCGGTTCCTCCGTCTGTCGTGCGGGATATGTCCGCAGGTCGATAACCAATGCGTTCGCGTCAAACGCGTCGCAGAGGAAGACCGTACATCCGCTCATGACTGCCAGAACGAGGCTGTCGATCGAATCCGTCACGTCCACTTCGGCGGCGGGCATGTGCATATCGGCGAATTTCCGCGCGTCCCCCGGCTGACGGTTTCCCATACTTTTTACGCTGATGACGTAAGTCAGCAGTTTCTGGAGCGATTCCGCCTTGACGAACCCGTCGATATAATACATGACGATCTTCGCCCCCGCGACTTCCATTGTTTTGCGGAGCATATCGAAGCTCGAATCCGTCCGCAGAACCGCGTCCATGACCGCGACATCCTCATCAAACAGTCCGCTCAGTTTTCCGTTGTACAATTCCATAAAAAAATCTCCGTCAATTGCTTTCTACGGGAAAGTATGGACGGAGATTTGCGGTTTTATTCGGTTATTTCGCGTTGTTTTTGAAGAACTGGTAGTAATAACACGGGATCATGCCGTTGTACAGCTTGCGAATCTTGTCCGCGCGGCGTCCGTACAGCTTCGGGAACGTCTCATGCTGCGTAATGACGTAAATCTGCCAGCGGTCGAGACGTGCGAATGCCTGCCCCATGCCCCGGTACAGAGCTTCGGCTTCCTCCGGAATCATCAGACGTTCCCCGTACGGCGGATTCGTCACAATCGTTCCGCGCCGTCCGAGCGTATCGATGTCCATCGCGTCCATCTGGAAGGAATTGATGTGTTCCGCGACACCGGCACGTTTCGCGTCCGCAATCGTCAGTTCCACGCACGCCGGGTCGATGTCCGTGGCGTAGGCTTCGAATTTCGTTTCCTTCACGGCTGCACGCGCTGCCGCAAACGCATCGTTCCACGACGTTTCCGGGAATGCCGGGTACTTCTGCGACACAAATGTCCGGTTCATCCCGGGTGCCATGTTCTTCATCTGCATGACCGCTTCGATGGCGATGGTTCCCGATCCGCAGAACGGGTCCCACAGAAGCACATCTTCGCGCAGTCTCGCCAGCTTCACCATGGCGGCGGCCAGTGTCTCGCGGATCGGCGCGGCGTGCGTTTCCGGACGGTACCCGCGTTTGTGCAGCGGCGCGCCGGACAGGTCGATCATGAGGGATGCCTTATCCTTGAAAATGAAGAATTCGATCTTGTAGCGGATTCCCGTTTCCGGAAGAATCTGCAAACCGTAATGTTCGCCGAGACGGGTCGAAATCGCCTTTTTGACGATCCGCTGGCAGTCCGGAACCGAGAACAGTTTGCTCTTGATCGCGTGTCCGCTCACCGGAAATTCATCGTCGCGTCCGATAAAATCCTCCCATGGAAGGGCTTTTGTACCGTCGAACAGGTCGGTGAACGTCAGCGCGTCGAACGTGCCGAGATTGAGATAGAGGCGTTCCGCGTACCGCAGATTGATGTTGCAGACCGCGCAGGCATTTTCGTCCCCTTCAAAGGTGATGCGCCCGTCCATGTTGTCCACGCGCTTGTAGCCGAGGGCGGTGATTTCCTCGCCGAGAAGTCCTTCCAGCCCGAACAGGCAGGTTGCCGTATATCGTAAAGTCATAAGTTTAACTCCAATTATTCCGTATCTTTGTTGATCGTTTCTTTATTTACGCTGGGTGCAGGCTTATTCGCCTTCTGTAACGTAAACGTAAACCGGCACCACTTGCCGTATTCGCTTTCCACCTTGATGGTTTCGTTGTGTGCTTCAATGATTGTCCGTGCGATGAACAGCCCCAGTCCGACACCGGTTTTGTCCAGTCCGCGGCTCTTGTCGCTCTTGTAGAACCGGTCAAAGACATACGGAAGCTCCTCTTCCGCAATGCCGATGCCCTCGTTGTAGACGCTCACAACCGTTTTCGGCCCCGCATCCTTGATGGAAACCTCGTAGCGGCCGCCGTCCTTTGAGAATTTGATGGCGTTGTCGCAGATGTTCGAGAGAATCTGGTGGATCGATTCCCTGTCCGCATTGACGAACATATTGTCCCGATCCGCGTCAAACATAACGTCAAGCTGCTTTGCTTCCAGCCGCTGTTCCGAGAAAATAATGATTTCCCGCGCCATTTCACAGATATCAAACGGCTTGATGTCGAATTTCCGTTCCCCCGCCTGAATCTTCGTGATGTCGAGCAGGCTTGAAACCAATCTTGACAATCGCGTTACCTCCGTGGAAATCACGCCGAGATAATGCGGAACCTTGTCCTGCGGGATCGCTCCGCTCTGGATATTTTCGATATACCCCTTGATGGTCGTCATCGGTGTACGCAGGTCGTGGGAGACATTTGCCAGGAACAGCCGCTGTACTTCCGTGCTGTGCTGCATGGAGTTTGCCATATTGTTGAACGCCGTCGCCAGTTCCGCAACCTCGTCGTTGCCGCTGCTTTCGATCCGCACGTCAAACTTCCCCGCCGCGAATGCACGCGCCGCACGGCTCATCGCCCGGATGGGAGACACAAGCCGCTCGGTGATGAAATAGACCGCAATCAGCGCAGCCAGCATCAGCCAGAGCGTGGACATGATGATCGTTTTAATCATGGCTTCAAGAAGGTCATCCATGTCGGAATTCATCGTACACGCCATGACCGAGCCGACGACTACACCGTTTTTCGTGGTGATCGGCTGGATATAGGAGAAGTGCTTTTCCGGGAAAAATCCGTCCAGCTTGTCGTTCCGCGACATTCCGAAGGAATCCCGGAGAGCCGCCGTGACCGACGCGGGATAGGTCAACGCCTCGCCGGACGAAACAATTCCGTCCTCCCCGGCGTACATATCGGACTGTTCGGAACCGCCGACGAGCTTGACATTCCCCTCCCCGTCGGCGATAAAGATGACCAGATTTTCGGCAGTCCCGTCGAGTGCGTCGAGCATCGGCTTGATCGGATAAACGGACTTGTTCAGGTAATCGTTGAAACTGATTTCGTCGCTTTTCGTGTAGTCGTCAATGATAAATGCCGTCACGGAATAGGCGATATTCGCCAGCGTACGGCTCTTGTTGTTCTCGTCGTAGGTATTCACCAGCGTGGTGATGACCGACGTTGAGAGAAAAATGCTCAGGATATTGATGAGCATAAACGCGGAAATGTATTTAACAAAAACACTCTTAAACATAAAATTCTCCGGAAATTCATCTACAGACTGTCTGCGAGTGCAGACTGACTCTTGTCCTGCGCGGACGGCGCACAAGAGGATGCCCAGGGCGGCACCCTCTTGTGAATCACCCCGCCCTGCGTTCGTGGGACTCGCCCTTGAGGGCTCAGACATACAGCAGTCTGCACTCAGCAGATTGCACGGAAG